>CASBQH010000325.1 GCA_949127695.1 Synechococcales cyanobacterium PMM_0073 | reverse complement strand
CATCGGGGCTGTAGGTGAGGCTTTTGACCGTATCGTTGGCATCGACGGTTCGCAAAGACTTGGCCTGCTGGGTTTGCATCGCCTGCAAAAAGCCATTCGGCTTAAACTGCCATGCTCCGTAGCCACCAGCGGCTAGCAAAACCACCAGCGCCGTTGCCCAGACTCGTTCGGGAAGCTGGAGCTTGCTCTGTGTCAGATTCACCCCAATTGCCTGGTCTAGGCGCTGCTGAGTTTTCAGGCTCACCGCAGGCATCATGGTCGTGGGTAGATCGGCTTGGGTCGGCAAAAGTTGGGCAATCTGTCGGCGCAGATCGGCTGTGTCTCTAGGGCGGTCGCTGGCTTTGGGGGCAATCATCCGGTCAATCAGATCAGCGAAGGCGGGCGAAATTTGCGAGGCTAGCTGCCGCCAGCGCAGTTCGTTATGCAGAGAATCGTAGATCTGCGCGTCGGTGGGACTCTTGCCCGTAAGCAGATAGATTAAGCTATAGCCGAGGGCGTAGAAGTCTGATTGGGGCACAGCCTGCCCGCGCTCCTGTTCGGGCGGCGTATATCCGGCTGAGCTGATTCTTGTGCCGCCTGTGCTGCCCATCTGCGCCAGATAGGAGTAGGTCATTTCGCGGGCTGCGCCAAAATCCACCAGCACCAGCTGACCGCTAGAGCGCAGCATGATGTTTTCGGGCTTAATATCGCGGTGAAAATACTGCTGGCCATGCACCAGATGCAGAATCTCAGCGAGCTGCTTCAGCCAACTCAGCGCCTGCTGTTCGCTGATTGGGTGATAGCCTTGCTGCTGCATCCATTCTTTCAGGTTGAGGCCGTCGATTTTTTCCATGATGATGCAGTGCAGCGGCTCGCCCTGAGTTGGGTGAAACTCGAAGTAGCTCTGTGGCTCGACGGCTGGAATCCCCGGATGCGGCAATTGCCCTAGCACCACTGCCTCCTGCCGAAACAGCTCAATCGCCTTGTTGTGATGGCTGTAGTTGTCCTTCAGCACCTTGAGAATCTTGGGGATGCTGCGGTCAAAGGCTTCGTAGAGACGGCCAAAGCCGCTGCTGTCGCTGAGCAGCCGCATGACGCGATAGCGCCCTAACAGCAGCAGATTGGAGCCGCAGCTTTGGCAGGTTTGGCGACCGTCGTTTTGCGGATGATCAGGCTGGGCGCATTGGGGGTTAATGCAGAGACTCATGGCAGATTTAGCGGTAAATGCATCCTGGAGAATTTTGATTGCAGCGCAGATTCAAATCGATTGTGCCCAGAAACAGTCTCTTGCTGGGCGAGTTGAGAAATCAGCCGCTTGGCGCAGGCTCTAAAATTAGTATTAACGGTGGCTTCAACGCCGCCCAATAAGATTTCGTGAATTAGCTTAGATACCAAAACGCATGATGCAGTCAGAACCGAGATTTCACGTAGCCTCCCCGCTCGGCGCACAGCGCGACTGGATCTGGCGCGGCTGGCGGATGCGCTACAGCTTTGCTCATCCCTCAAATCAATCTAGCCCGACTGAGCAAGCGCCGATTCTGCTGCTGCACGGCTTTGGCTCAGCGCTGACCCAATGGCATGAAAATATTCTGCCGCTGAGTCAGGTTCATCCCGTCTATGCGCTGGATTTAATTGGCTTTGGTGTTTCTGAGAAAGCTTCCACCACCTACAACGTCAAGCTCTGGGTGGAGCAGGTCTACGAGTTTTGGCGGATGTTCATCAACCGACCGATGGCGCTGGTGGGGCATTCGCTGGGGGCGTTGGTGGCGCTCACCGCCGCTGCAACGCATCCCGAAATGGTGGAGAAGCTGGTGTTGCTGACGCTGCCCGCCTCGCGTCAGGAGATGCTGCCCGACTGGTTGCAGCCGCTGGTGGTGTCAATTGAGAATATGTTCACCACGCCGCTGTTTGTGCGTCCGCTGTTTAAGCTGATTCGTCGGCCTAGTGTGATCCGCTCTGTGCTGCAACAGGTCTATATCAATCAAGGCCGCGTTACCGAGGCGCTAGTCGAGAATTTCATTACTCCCGGCTATGACCAAGGAGCCGCCAGAGCCTTTTGCCGATTAGCGCAAGCCCGCACCCAGACTGACTTTAGCCGCGAAACCAAAGATCTGCTCCAGGAAATTCCACAGCCGCTGCTGGTGCTCTGGGGCGAGCAAGATCGGGTGATTCCGATTGCCTGGGGGCGGCAAATTGCGGCAGATTTGGGCGATCGGCTGCGGCTGATTGAAATCCCAGATGCGGGACATTGCCCTTATGACGAAGCCTTTGAGCGCGTCAATCACGAGATTTTGAGCTGGTTGGCGAGCTGAGTGCGGGGTATTCTCCGGTCTGTTCTTAAGCTGACCCAAAAAAATAGTTCGTCAATACTAAAGTTCGATCGTATTAAAGTGCAATCGTACTGTTATCTTAGGATCAATTATCTTTCGGCTCTAGTTTAATCTGCTTTCACCCCCCATTAAGTGATATATCAGGCGATCCATCAGGCGATACAGGAGACCGCATAGACCGTGATTCCGCTCCAGCTCAGCCTAAAAAACTTTCTCAGCTACCAGGAGGCACAGCTCAACTTTCGCGGGCTGCATGTCGCCTGCATCTGTGGCGCAAATGGCGCGGGCAAGTCGTCGCTGCTCGAAGCAATGGTCTGGGCAATTTGGGGCGAGAGTCGGGCGCAAACCGAAGATGACGTAATCCATGCCGGAGCTACCGAAGTGCTGGTGGATTTTCAGTTTCAGGTGCAGCAGCAAACCTATCGAATTTTGCGCTCGCGGCATCGGGGGCAGGTGAGCATACTAGAGTTTCAGGTGCAGATTCCCAGCGGCTTTCGCTCCCTCACCGAGCGCGGCATCCGAGCCACCCAGCAGCTGATCTTGCAGCACCTAAAGCTCGACTACGATACCTTCATCAACTCCGCCTATCTGCGTCAGGGTCGCGCCGACGAGTTCATGCTGAAGCGCCCCAGTGACCGCAAGCAAATTCTGGCCGACCTGCTAAAGCTCGATCAATATGACGCACTTTCCGAGCAGGCCAAAGAGCAGAGCCGCCAGTTTAAGGCCGAGCAGGCTCTGCTGGAGCGCCGCCTAGAAACCATCGCGCATCAGCTCCAGCAGGCTCCCGCTTTAGAGTCTGAGCAGGCACAGCTCAGTGCCAGTCTGGCTCAAATGCAGCAGCAGCAGGCCGCCGATCTGCAAAATCTGCGCCAGCTTCAGCAGCTTCAGCAGCAGCGCCAAGCTTGGAGCGAACAGCAGGCGATTCAGCAGCAGCAGGCGCAGACTCTAGAGCAAGACTGCCAGCGCTTAGCGCAAGAAATCCGCGACGCGCAGCAGCAGCAGCAGCAGCTTGAGGCGGTTTTGCAGGAGGCTGAAGCAATTACTCAGCGCTATGTCCAGATGCAGGCGCTACAGGCCGAAGAAGAAGCCCAAAGCGGCAAGTTTCAGCGGCATCAGGTTTTGCAAGCTCAGCTTCAGCTGCTTCAGCAGCAGGCGCTCCAGCAGCAGCAGCAACTCCGAGAACAACTGCGGCAGGCGGAAACCGAGCTAGGCTGGCTGAACCAGCAGCAGCAGGAAATTCAGCAGACTTTAGGTAGAGCCAGCGAAATTGAAGCTGGACTAGAACGGCTGCACCAAGCCCGCAGCCAGCTCAGCCAGCTCGATCAGCTTCAGATGCAGGTCGCGCCGTTGATGCAGCGCCGTCAGCAGCTCCAAAGCCAGCTCGACCGCTCGCAGACTCGCCTCACCGCCCGACTCGAAGAACTGGCGACAATCCGCCAGCAGCTCGAAGCCCAGCAGCAGCAGCAGCCGGTGATTCAGCAGGCGGCTCAGGCAATCAGCGCCCAAATCAGCGAAATTGAGCGACGGCAGTTTTATCAGCAGCAGGTACGCGAAAAAGGCATTGAGCGCCGCACCTTCATGGAGCGTCTGCAAGAACAGCAGCGCAAATGCGAACGCGAAATGGCCGAACTCGACCAGAAGCTGCTGCTGCTTCAGCAAGGT
>CASBQH010000324.1 GCA_949127695.1 Synechococcales cyanobacterium PMM_0073 | reverse complement strand
GATGTCGCAAACAGCCGCCTAGTAAGAATCAAGTAGAATAGCTGTACTGTTTCTGGTTGCCGCCATGTCTGTTGTATCAGAACAAGAAACTATGACAACTGCCTTGCAGCAAGGCACAGAAGCGCCCATTTTTCCACCCGGCGATCTTTACAGCGACGAACCCCCTTTGGAAACTGATTTTCACCGTCTGCAAATGACGCTGCTGCTCCAGTGTCTCGAATGGCTCTGGCGGGAGCGACAAGATTTCTATGCCTCTGGCAACCTGACCGTTTATTACAGCCCCAAGCAGCTCAAATCTGAAGACTGCCGTGGCCCTGACTTTTTCGTGGTGCTGAACACAGAGCGCAAGCCGCGCAAGAGCTGGGTAGTTTGGGAGGAAGAGGGCAAGTACCCGCATGTGATTATTGAGCTACTCTCAAGCTCAACTGCAACTGTGGATCGCGGCCTCAAAAAGCAGATTTATCAAGATACATTCCGCACGCCTGAATATTTCTGGTTTGACCCAAACAATCTAGAGTTTCAGGGGTTTCATTTGGTAGAAGGACAATATGAGCCTTTAGAGCCAAATCCGCAGGGCTGGCTGTGGTCTGTGCAGCTTCAGCTATTTTTGGGAGTGGAAGATCGAAAACTTCGCTTTTTCACAGCCGAAGGGCAGCTGGTGCCTACACCCGAAGAAGCGGCTCAGACTGAACAGCTGCAACGCCAAGCCGCAGAAGCCCAACGTCAGATCGCCGAGGCTGAACGTCAGATCGCCGAGGCTCAGCGTCAGGTAGCAGAAGAGTTGCTTACCCAATATCGCGCTCGGTTTGGTGAGCTGCCGGAGCCGTAGCTGGCGGCTAGAGCAACCTCTAAATCGCTAATTGACTGTCGTATCAGGTCTGGCAGCAAAAAAAATAGATCGAGTTTTTGACTTGCGCTTTACTAAGTATTGTTACCTGGTGATGATATGATTTGTTGGGGTTGAATTCAGTCCTGCGGCTGGTTCAGTCCTTAGCTCCCACATGCTCTAAGCAGGTTTTGAGGTTCCGTGAATTCTTCGTCGCCAGAGTTACCCATCGAAAAGTCCGCTGAGGTTCAGCCTGAGCAGACTGCTGTATCAGCGGTGATGTCCGCCGAGCCAGATGCCTCGATGCAAGAGTATTACAAACTCCAGGAAGACCTATTAAAAGTAACGCTGGTATTAACCGGCATTATCTTTGTCTCAGTCTGGATTTTTTACTCTCTTAATATTGCGCTGAATTATTTGCTTGGCGCATGTACAGGTGTGGTTTACTTAAGAATGTTGGCTCGAAACGTCGCGCAGCTCGGCAGGAGCCAGGGTAAGGTGAGTAGCTCTCGTCTCGCTCTGCTTGCGGGTGTAATTATCCTGGCATCTCGCCTAGACAGCCTGCTGATCCTGCCAATTTTTTTGGGGTTCATGACCTACAAAGCTGCGGTGATCTTTTATATGCTGCAAACCTCGATTCTGCCGAGTTCAGATTAGCCGAATGATTAGCTGAATTTGAGCGAGCAAGCCGCGACTGCGGTCATAGACGGGGTAGAGGCAATTTAGCAATCCTTGAAGATTCTGGAAATTATTTGGCATGGCGCTCTTAAATGTCCCTCATCTCTGGCACTCGCTGCCTTTGGCCGAGCTGGAAGTTGGTAAACAGTTTTACTGGCATCTGGGCAATTTCAACCTGCATGGTCAGGTGTTTCTCGTCTCCTGGTTCGTGATTGGCCTCTTGCTAATTGCCGCAGTTTTGGGCGGACGCAGCGCTCAGATGGTGCCCGCCGGATTCCAGAACTTTATGGAATATGCGCTGGAGTTCATCCGCGATTTGGCCAAAAACCAGATTGGCGAAAAAGACTACCGCCCTTGGGTGCCATTTGTCGGGACGCTGTTTCTGTTTATTTTTGTCTCCAACTGGTTGGGAGCATTAGTGCCCTGGAAGCTGGTGCGTTTGCCCGCAGGCGAACTCGCCGCGCCCACCAGCGACATCAACACCACAATTGCGCTGGCGCTCCTGACCTCGCTGGCCTATTTCTATGCGGGCTTCAGCAAAAAAGGGCTGGGCTACTTCGGCAACTATGTGCAGCCGGTCGCCTTTATGCTGCCCTTCAAAATTATCGAAGATTTCACTAAGCCGCTTTCCCTCAGCTTCCGACTGTTCGGCAATATTTTGGCCGACGAGCTGGTGGTGGGCGTGCTGGTTCTGCTGGTGCCTCTGTTTATTCCGCTGCCCGTAATGGCGCTGGGTCTGTTCACAAGCGCCATCCAAGCGCTGATCTTTGCGACCCTGGCAGCGGCTTACATTGGAGAAGCCATGGAGGATCACGGTGAGGGACATGAGGAGCATTAGGGTTTTTGCTTAAAAGCCACCCGATCCCTCTGTCCAACCAGCGTTTCGGTAATCGGGACTAGATCCTGAGCGCCTGAAACTGAATACAGCGTGAAAACGCTTTCCATCTGAGTCAACGTTTAGCTACCTGTTCTGTAGAGAAGTTAAGGAATATCCATCATGAATCCAACTGTTGCTGCTGCTTCTGTACTTGCCGCTGCTCTCGCCGTCGGTTTGGGCGCAATTGGTCCTGGTATTGGTCAAGGTAATGCGGCGGGAAGCGCTGTCGAAGGGATTGCCCGTCAGCCCGAAGCAGAAGGCAAAATTCGCGGCACGCTGCTGTTGAGCTTGGCCTTCATGGAAGCGCTGACCATCTATGGTCTGGTTGTCTCCCTCGTGCTGCTGTTTGCAAACCCGTTCGCATAGAGTTGACTTGGGGAGAGGCAGTTCCTCTCCCTAAGCGCCAGACTATTGCGAAGTTCTTTGGTTCCTCACTGCGGGACAGTAATTAACTATGATGCATTGGACAATTCTGCTGGCCGTAGAGGAAGCAGGCGAAAAGGGCGGCCTATTCGATATTGATGCCACCATGCCGCTGATGGCAATTCAGTTTTTGATTCTGGTGGTTCTGCTGAACGTTTTGTTTTATAAGCCGCTCGGCAAAGTCCTAGACGACCGCAGCGCCTATATTCGCAACAATCAGGCCGATGCCCAAGAGCGGCTCTCTAAGGCAGAAAACCTGGCCAAGCAGTATGAGCAAGATTTAAACAACACGCGGCGGCAGGCGCAGGCGGTGATTGCTGAAGCCGAAGCCGAAGCCCAAAAAATTGCGGCAGCCAAGCTAGCCGAGGCGCAGCAAGAGGCGCAGCTACAGCGCGAGCAGACTCAGCAGGAGCTAGATCGGCAGAAGCAAGAGGCGATGCAGAGCCTAGAGCAGCAGGTCGATTCGCTCAGCCGTCAGATTCTCGACAAGCTGCTGGGCGTGGCGAGCTAGGGCGACTTAATCTCGCTTGAGATATCTCAGACAGATTTACTTTGTAGATGGGAGATCATGGGGACTTTCTTTTTAGTGGCTGCGGAAGCAGAAAGCTCTGGGTTTGGCTTAAACCTGGACATTCTGGAGACAAATCTGATCAACCTGGCGATCATTATCGGCGTTCTGATTTATTTTGGTCGCGGCTTTTTGGGTAAAACCCTGAGCGAACGCAAGGCCGGAATTGAAACCGCAATTAAAGAAGCCGAGCAGCGCAAAGAAAAAGCTGCCGCCGCCTTGGCCGAGCAGCAGCAAAAGCTAGCGCAAGCCCAGACTGAGGCCACTCGGCTGCGGACTGAGGCCAGCCAGAGAGCCGAGGCGCTGCGAGCTGACATTTTGAAGCAGGCCGACGCAGATGTGGTGCGGATGAAAGCTGCTGCCGCGCAAGATATCACAACTCAGCAAGATCGGGTGATGAGCGAACTGCGTCAGCGGATTGCTGAATTGGCCGTGCAAAAATCTGAAGAGCAGCTGAGAGCGCAGGTGGGCGACGCCGGACACCGCCTGATTGACCGCAGTATTGCCATGATTGGAGATGTCTCATGAACTCAACCCTCAGCCTGACTGAAGTGGCCGAACCCTACGCTCAGGCGCTGATGTCGGTGGCTCAGTCCAATCATATCACCGACCAAATTGGCGAAGATGCGCGTTCCATCTTGGGGCTACTCGGCGAGTCAGAAGATTTTCGCTTGCTGGTCAGCAGTCCGCTGATTGAAGCTGACAAGAAGAAAGCCGTGCTCCGCCAGATTGTCGAAGGCCAGGTGCAGCCCTATATGCTCAACTTTCTGATGCTGCTGATAGATCGCGGTCGCGTTTTGGTGCTGCCAGAAATTTGCGACCAGTATTTGGTACTGCTGCGGCAGCTGCGGCAGGCGGTGCTGGCTGAAGTCACCTCGGCAGTTGAGCTGAGCGACGAGCAGAAAGAAACCATCCGCCAGAAGGTGTTGGCCACCACTAGCGCCAACGAAGTCGAGCTGAAAACCAGTGTTGACCCAGAGCTACTGGGCGGCGTGGTGATTAAAGTTGGCTCCCAGGTGATTGATGCCAGCCTGCGCGGGCAGCTGCGTAAGATTGGCCTGAAGCTCGGCGTGGCTTTGTAACCAAAGTTTTTACAGCAAGCTCACAGCAAGATTTAGCACTCATACTCCCAAATTCAAATACCCCCAAATTCAAAGCAAGGAACCTATGGCAATTAGTATCAGACCCGATGAAGTCAGCAGCATTATTCGGCAGCAGATTGAGCAATATGACCAGGAAGTAAAGTCCTCTAATGTAGGCACCGTGCTGCAAGTTGGCGACGGGATTGCGCGGGTCTATGGCCTAGATCAGGTGATGGCGGGCGAGCTGGTCGAATTTACCGACGGCACGGTGGGCATTGCCCAAAACCTAGAAGAAGACAACGTCGGCGTCGTGCTGATGGGCGACGGCATCAATATTCAGGAAGGCAGCTCGGTTTCGGCGACTGGCAAGATTGCCGCCATCCCCGTCGGCGATGCAATGGTTGGCCGCGTGGTGGACGCGCTGGCTCGCCCAATTGACGGCAAAGGCGACATTATTGCCAGCGAAACCCGACTCATTGAATCGCCCGCACCCGGCATCATTGAGCGCAAGTCAGTCTACGAACCCATGCAGACCGGCATCACCGCCATCGACGCGATGATCCCGATCGGTCGCGGCCAGCGTGAGCTAATTATTGGCGACCGGCAAACCGGCAAAACCACCATCGCCATCGACACGATTCTGAACCAGCGTGGCGGCGACGTGGTTTGTGTCTATGTAGCGGTTGGCCAAAAGGCTTCCACCGTGGCGCAGGTGGTCAACGTGCTGCAAGAGAAGGGCGCAATGGACTATACCGTCGTGGTGGCGGCCAACGCCAGCGACCCGGCGGCACTCCAGTTTTTGGCACCCTACACGGGGGCTTCAATTGCCGAATACTTCATGTACAAAGGCAAGCATACGCTGGTAATCTACGACGATCTGTCCAAGCAAGCCCAAGCCTACCGCCAGATTTCGCTGCTGCTGCGCCGTCCGCCCGGTCGCGAAGCCTATCCCGGCGATGTATTTTACCTGCACAGCCGCCTGCTGGAGCGCGCCGCCAAGCTCAGCCCCGCACTGGGCGAAGGCAGCATGACCGCCCTGCCGATCGTCGAAACCCAGGCGGGCGATGTTTCGGCCTATATCCCGACCAACGTGATTTCGATTACCGACGGTCAGATTTTCCTCTCTTCTAATCTGTTCTACTCCGGTCAGCGTCCGGCGGTCAACCCCGGTATTTCGGTGTCGCGAGTCGGTTCGGCAGCGCAGACCAAAGCGATGAAGAAAGTGGCGGGTAAGGTGAAGCTAGAGCTAGCGCAATTTGACGAGCTGCAAGCCTTTGCTCAGTTTGCCTCTGATCTGGATCAGGCGACTCGCAACCAGCTGGCGCGCGGTCAGCGCCTGCGCGAAATCCTGAAGCAGCCGCAGTATTCGCCGCTCTCGGTGGCGGAGCAGGTGGCAATTATCTATGCCGGGATCAACGGCTACCTAGATGAGATTCCGGTGGAGAAAATCACCGATTTTGCTAAGGGGCTGCGCGACTACCTGAAGACGAGCAAATATGCAGAAATCGTCGGCAACCAGAAAGTGCTGAGCGAAGAAGCAGAAACCTCGCTGAAAGAGTCGATCAACGATTTCAAGAAGTCCTTCCAGGCTTAGAAGCCTGCTCTAGCGGGATTTGGAGCATTGCCCCCAAATCCCGCACACTTGCCCCGCCTGCCGCCGCTCATCGTTAGCCGATAACCGCCATGCCTAACCTCAAAGAAATTCGCGACCGGATTCAGTCGGTCAAAAACACGCGCAAAATCACCGAAGCGATGCGGCTCGTGGCTGCGGCCAAAGTTCGCCGCGCCCAAGAGCAGGTGACATCCACCCGTCCCTTTGCCGATCGGCTGGCGCAGGTGCTCTACAGCCTTCAGACCCGGCTACAGTTTGAGGATGTGGATCTGCCCTTGCTGCGTCAGCGTCCGCTTACCGCTATAGCGCTGCTGGTGGTCACAGCCGACCGGGGACTCTGTGGCGGCTACAACTCCAACGTGATTCGCCGCGCCGAGCGGCGGATTAAAGAGCTCCAGGCTGATAATCTGAGCTATACGCTGGTGCTAGTAGGTCGCAAAGCGATTCAGTATTTCCAGCGGCGCGATCAGCCGATTACCGCTACGTTTACCGGGCTAGAGCAAATCCCCACGGCGGCAGAGGCCAACAATATTGCCGACGAGCTGCTGACGCTGTTTATTACTGAGAAAGTAGAGCGAGTCGAGCTGATCTACACCAAGTTTGTCTCGCTAGTCAGCTCGCGTCCGGTGACTCAAACCCTGCTGCCGCTTGACCCAGAAGACTTTGTCGATCCCGACGACGAGATCTTCCGGCTTACCAGTCGAGACGGTGAGCTAGTCGTTGAGCGGACTGATGCAGCCGCTCCTGTCATTGCACCGCTCTCCAAAGACATGATCTTTGAGCAAGATCCGGTGCAGATTCTCGAAGCGCTGCTGCCGCTTTACCTGAATAACCAGCTGCTGCGAGCTTTGCAGGAGTCAGCCGCCAGCGAGCTTGCCGCCCGGATGACGGCCATGAGCAACGCCAGTGACAACGCCAAAGAGCTAACCAAAACCCTGACGCTCTCCTACAACAAAGCGCGGCAGGCGGCGATTACCCAGCAGCTGATGGAAGTGGTGGGCGGCGCAGAAGCGCTCAACTAAAGCCTGCTGATTCAGCTAGCAGCTGCCTATCTATCTGGGCGGCTG
>CASBQH010000323.1 GCA_949127695.1 Synechococcales cyanobacterium PMM_0073 | reverse complement strand
GGATTACCGGCACAGATGTGAGCAAAGAGGCCAGCGATATGGTGCTGCTGGATGACAACTTTGCCACAATTGTCTCTGCCGTGGAAGAAGGCCGAGTCGTTTACACGAACATTCGCCGCTTTATTAAATATATTTTGGGGTCTAATATTGGCGAGGTGATCACGATTGCCCTCTCGCCGCTGCTGCTGGGGGTGGGGGGCGTGCCGCTCTCGCCGCTGCAAATCCTCTGGATGAACCTGGTGACGGATGGACTGCCCGCACTGGCTTTGGCCGTTGAGCCAGCTGAGCCAAACGTGATGAACCACCCGCCCCATGATCCGAGCGAGAGCATTTTTGCGCGGGGCTTGGGCTGGTATATGCTGCGGGCTGGAATCGTGCTGGCCGTTATCAGCGTCTCGCTGATGGTCTGGAGCTATGGCTATAGCCAAACGACTCCCGGCGACCCAGATCGCTGGAAAACTATGGTATTTACCACGCTCTGTCTGTCTCAGATGGGACATGCGATCGCCTGTCGTTCTAGCCATCGGCTGACCGTACAGCTCAACCCGTTCTCCAATCCATTCTTGCTCTGGGCGGTTGGCATCACAACGCTGCTACAGCTGATGCTAATTTATCTGCCGCCGCTGCGGGATTTCTTTGGGATGCACTGGCTCAGCTTCACCGAGCTGATGATCTGTGTGGGAGCAAGCCTGCTAATGTTTATTTGGCTGGAGCTAGAGAAGCTGGCTCGCCAGGTTTTTCAGCCCAAGCGACTCTGATGCAGAAATTGAAGCGGCATGTATTTGAAGTCCCTGCATCTGAAGCAGTTTCGGAATTACCAGAATCAGCAGGTTAAGTTCTCGGCTCCCAAGACGATTCTGGTGGGAGACAACGCGCAGGGCAAATCCAACCTGCTAGAAGCCGTCGAGCTGTTGGCGACGCTGCGCTCCCATCGCGCCCTGCGCGACCGCGATCTGGTGCTGGAAGGCGAGCCGCTGGGGCAGGTGCAGGCGGTGCTGGAGCGCAACAGCGTCCCGGTGGATTTGACCCTCACGCTCCGCAGCAGCGGCAGGCGCACCGTTAGCCTGAATGGCGAAACCCTGCGCCGCCAGCTCGACTTTTTGGGCGTACTCAACGCCGTGCAGTTTTCTAGCCTCGATCTAGAGCTGGTACGCGGCAGTCCCGGCGAGCGTCGCAGCTGGCTAGATCTGCTGCTAACGCAGCTAGAGCCGGTCTATGCCTATATTTTGCAGCAGTACAACACGGTGCTGCGGCAGCGCAACGCCTTGCTCAAACAGGGTGATTTGGCGACGACGAGCGGCCTGACTACAGGGCGCGACTTTAGCCAGCTGGCCGTCTGGGACGCGCAGCTAGCGGCGATTGGGGCGCGGGTGATTCGGCGGCGGGCGCGGGTGATTGAGCGACTGGCTCCGCTGGCGCAGAGTTGGCATCAGGCGATTAGCAATCAGGCAGAGCGGCTGGAGATTCGCTATGCGCCCAATGTGGCGATTGAGTCAGACGATCCGGGGCTGATTCAGGAGGCGTTTCTAGAGAAAATTCAGCGGCGCGCGGTGGCCGAACAGCAGCAAAAAACTACCCTGGTGGGGCCACACCGCGACGAGATCGAGTTTTTAATTGACCAGACGCCCGCCCGCCAATATGGCTCCCAAGGACAGCAGCGCACGCTGGTTTTGGCGCTGAAGCTGGCTGAGCTGAAGCTGATTGAGGCCGTAATTGGCGAGCCGCCGCTGCTGCTGCTGGATGATGTGTTGGCAGAGCTGGATCTGACCCGTCAAAATAAGCTATTAGAAACGATTCAAGATCACTTCCAAACGCTGATTACCACTACGCACCTTGGCTCATTTGACGCCGAGTGGCTGAAGTCTTCGCAGATTCTCACCGTACAATCGGGACGGGTGCAGTTTGACTAGCCGCATTTCGACTAGCCGCATTTCGACAACCCTGATCTCCTAACTATCATGCGCTTTAAAACCAGGCAGCAAGACCCAGACGGCATTCCCGAAGTCAACCTCGTGCCGATGATGGACGTGTTAATGACCGTGCTGACTTTTTTCATCATTGTTTCCATGACCCTATCTGGCACGCCAATTGCCGGACTGGTGCTGCCCAAAACCGACGGCTCCGGCGCTGATCAGGCTAAGGACAAGGCAACGCTGGCCGTGGGGCTGAATGCCAAAGAGGAAATTGTGCTGGACGACCAGCCAGTTGGCGCAGCGCAGCTGGCCGAGGCGATGCAGAAATTCTATGACCAGCATCCGCAGGGGATTGTCTCGCTTAAGGCCGACAAAAGCCTCACTTACAGTCAGGTGGTAAAGCTGCTGAAAACGATGCGCGATATTGGCGGCGATCGGGTATCGCTAGCGATTGAGCAGCAGAGCTAAGGATGGTTAACCGCAAGATAACCTGAGCTTAAAGTCTTGAACATTCTCCGCATATCAGTTCTTAATCCAGCTCTTGTAGCGTGAGAAGTATAAAAATACTGATTCGCCTGTTAGGAGTGTACTTATGGTGGCAAACGGCATGAAGAGCAGATGGGGACGCTTTACCCTGCTGGGCATGATCGGAGCAATGGTAGTGACGCTCACTTCCGTTCCGGCCTTGTCTCAAGGAGCCTCAATCATTAAAATCGACGGCTCCAGCACGGTGTTTCCCATTACTGAAGCGGTGGCCGAAGACTTCCAGGCGGCCAATCGGGGCACCAATGTGACGGTTGGCATTTCGGGCACAGGCGGCGGCTTTGAAAAATTCTGCAACGGCGAAACCGATATTTCCAACGCTTCTCGCCCAATTAAGCAGGCTGAAATTGACGCCTGTAAGGCATCTGGCATTGGGTTTATCGAGCTGCCGATTGCCTATGACGCGCTGACTG
Organism: Synechococcales cyanobacterium PMM_0073; assembly: GCA_949127695.1. GTDB lineage: Bacteria > Cyanobacteriota > Cyanobacteriia > Elainellales > Elainellaceae > Elainella. The sequence continues at coordinate 187 of CASBQH010000323.1, read as the reverse complement.
TGGTAGTTAATCCCAGCAACACCTGGGCTTCTAGCCTGACCGTCGAAGAGCTGAAAACCATGTGGGAGCCTGCCGCTCAAGGCAAAGTCACCAACTGGAACCAAGTGCGCTCTAGCTTCCCTGACGCACCGCTGAAGCTCTTTGGCCCCGGCACAGATTCCGGCACCTTTGACTACTTCACCGAAGC
>CASBQH010000322.1 GCA_949127695.1 Synechococcales cyanobacterium PMM_0073 | reverse complement strand
TTCCAAGGCAGCCCCAGCTTCAGCACCCGCCGGTAAAAGGTGAGGCTGGCAAAAATTCCCCGATTCAGCAGCGCCCCCAGCAGCCCTGCTAGCAGTCCCAAAATCAAAAAAAACGGCAGATCTTGCAGTGAAAAGCTGTTGGCTGATTGCACGGTCTCCAAATCTAGGCTCAACCCTCGCCCACCCAGCAGTCGCGATACCACCGCTCCAATAAACGAGGCCAAAATCGCTGTCCCCAGCGTCAGCTCCGAAAAGTCCTGCAAAAACTCTTCAACCACAAACAGCACGCCCGCAATGGGGGCATTAAACCCCGCCGCCAAGCCCGCTGCCGCGCCCGCCGCAATCAGCTGCCTTCTGTAGGCGGGCGAAGTGGGCACCCACTGGCTGAGCTGAGCCGCCAGAGCCGCCCCAATCTGCACCGTTGGACCCTGCCGCCCCAGCTGTAGCCCAGAGCCAACCACCAAAATGACGCTGATCATTTTCACGACCGCCACGCGCAGATTCAGGATAATCGGCAGGTTGGCCAGCGCTGCCTTCACCTGCGGAATACCGCTGCCTGCGGCCTCAGGAGCCAGTCGTTCGATTAAAAACCCAGCCAGCAGCCCGCCCAGGCCGCCGATCAGCGGCAGTATCACCCAGGCCGGAAACTGCTGCGCCAGCTGCACCCGCCAGCCGCCCAGCCAGCCAATTCCCTGCTTCAGCATTACGGCAGCTAGCCCCGAAACCACCCCAATCACGCAGGCTTCCAAGATGGCCAGCCGCCGCGACCCTATCCAGAGACGCCGATAGCGCTGAGTCCAGGACAGCCATGAAGGCAAATGCCACATACGATGATTTACGCCATGCTAAGTGAGCTTCTGGGTTAGCTTCAATCTCTCATGCTTCTGGCGTTTGAGAAAATCTTCTAGGGCAAACTGATTCAGCGGCTCGGCAAAAAAGTAGCCCTGTCCAGCCTGACAGCCCAGCGCGCAGAGCTGAGCTAGCTGTTCGGCTGTTTCAATGCCTTCGGCAATGGTGGCAATCTTCAGGCTCTGGGCGAGCCGCACAATTGAGCGGACGATCTCGCTGTTTTTGGAGTCATCTGGCTCAGCGCCATTGGCCTGAGTATTGGCCTGAGTGTTGGCCTGAGTGCTGGCCTGAGTATTGGCCTGGTTGGGCTTCAGCGCTTTAACAAAGGTGCGATCAATTTTTAAGACATCCACCGGAAAGTGATGCAGATAGCTGAGCGAAGAGTAGCCTGTGCCGAAGTCATCCAGGGCAATGCGGACTCCCATTTGGCGCAGCCGAGCTAGGGCAGCAGTCGCCAAGTCGGTCTGCTCTAGCACAATCGTTTCGGTAATCTCTAGCATCAGCTGGCGCGGCGACAGGTTTGTTTCTTGGAGCAGCGTTTCCAGATAGTCTACGCCGTCTGGCTGCGCCAGATGCTTACCCGACAGGTTGAGGCTGAGCCGCAGATCGGGGTGGAGATGCCGCCACTGAGCAATTTGATGGCAGGCTTGCCGCACCACCCAGCGCTCAATCGGCAGGCTACAGCCCAGCTCCTCGGCCATTTGCAAAAACTGTGCGGGCGAGAGCAGTCCCCGCTTAGGATGATCCCAGCGCACCACGGCTTCTAGCCCCCAGAGCTGACCGCTGGCTAAGGCCACAATCGGCTGATAGTAGACCCGCAGCTGCTGACGCTCGATCACCTGGCGCAGATCGGTTTCGAGTTCCCGCTTGGTGAGGATTTCGGCATACATCGCTCCGTCAAAAATCACGTAGTTGCCGCGCCCGCGTGACTTGGCGCGGTACATGGCAATATCAGCCTGGGTCAGCAGCTGGCTAAAGGGCATCTCAGCCGAAGTGGTAATGGCGATGCCCAGGCTCGTGCCAATCTGGATCGCTTGACCGCAGAGGTGAAACGGCTGATGCAGCGCCACTAAAATCCGGTCGGCCACCTGCTCAGCTTCAGTCAGGTCGCTGGAAACTAGCAGAATCGCAAACTCGTCGCCGCCCAGCCGCGCCAGCGTATCTGCCCGCCGGATGCAGGACTGGAGCCGATCAGCCACCTGCACCAGCAGCTCGTCGCCCGCGTCATGTCCCAGCATGTCGTTGATCGGCTTAAACCGATCGAGGTCAAGATAGATCAAGCCCATTTGATCGAGTCGCTGGGTGCTGAGCGTTTCCTGTCCCACGGCATAGAGCCTGCGCCGATTGGCCAGCCCAGTCAGCGGATCGGTGAAGGCCAGTCGCTCAATTTCCGACTCGTAGAGCTTGCGACTGGTAATATCGCGCCCTACCGACTGAATTTCGATGATTTGCCCCCTGGGGCTGAGAATGGCGCGGTCTGTCCACTGCTGCCAGCGCTGCTGCTGATCGGCGGTTACGGTCAGCCGCTCTGAAAAATTCACTGGATGGGCAGCGCTCAGCGCCGAGATCCCAGAGAGCAAAGTGGGTAGCTCTGCCTGCGGCACCAAATCAAATAAATTGACGCCTTTGAAGCTGCCAGCTTCTAGCCCAAAGGCATCGGCGTAAGCCTGATTGGCAAAGGTGAGCCAGCCGTCGTCACGGAACCGGCAAATCATTTCCATCTGGTCTTCGACAATGGCGCGATAGTGGGATTCGCTGGCTTTCAGCGCCCTGCGGCTGCGGCG
>CASBQH010000321.1 GCA_949127695.1 Synechococcales cyanobacterium PMM_0073 | reverse complement strand
CTGTGCCTTGCTGCAAGGCAGTTGTCATAGTTTCTTGTTCTGATACAACAGACATGGCGGCAACCAGAAACAGTACAGCTATTCTACTTGATTCTTACTAGGCGGCTGTTTGCGACATCAGCCTACTGCGACAAAAAGCCAGTAATCAGCAGCGGCAACAGCAGCAGAGCAACCACCACTGCGGTCAGCGTTACGGCATCGACTTTGATAATCGGCTGTTTGGGCTTTGGTTCAGGCATGGATTAAACCTCGCGTGGTTGCTCACTTTAGCTCAAGCTTCGCGGCTCATGCCCAGTTCAGTCAGGTTTCTGAACCAGTCGTCTGGGGCAAAGCTCTGGAAGTTAGGGTCGGTTTTGGCCTCTTTGCGGTAGCGTGGGTTGAAGGTAATTGCCTTTTGCAGATTTTCCATCGCTGAGTCGGTTTCGCCCTGCATGGCATAGCAGATAGCGCGGTTGTAGTAGGCGCTGGCAAAGTCGGGCTTGATTTTAAGGGCGCGGTTAAAGCTGGCAATAGCCTCGCGGTCGCGGTTGAGTTGCAACAGCGCATAGCCGCGACTGTCCCAGGCTTTGGGCAGCTCTGGCTTCAGTTCAGTAACGCGATCAAAGCTGGTGATTGCCTCGTCGTAGCGCTCTAGCTGGAGCAGGGCGAGTCCGTGATTCAGCCAAGCGGTGGCGTTTGTCGCATCGCTCTGGGTGGCTTGGGCAAACGAGGCCAGCGCTTCTTCTGAGCGCTGGAGGCTGCCCAGCGCCACGCCCCGATTCACATAGGCTTCTGAGTAGTCGGGCTTGATTTCCAGCGCCCGGTCAAACGAAGCCAATGCCTGCTCATATTGACGGGTGCGGCTGAGCGTAATGCCGCGATTCAGCCAGGTTTTGGCTTCCGCTGGCTGAAGCTGAATCGCCCGGTCAAACATCGCCAGCGCCCCGTCATATTGCCGCAGCTCAATTAGCACCACGCCCTGCTGATACCAGGCCAGCGGATTGTCGGGCTGGATTTTGGCGACGCGATCATAGGCCGAAAGTGCCCCTTCAAATCGCTTCAGGGCTTCCAGCGCCTTGCCTCGCTTCAGCCAAACATCGGGATTGTCGGGCTGGATCGCCAGCAGCTTGTCGTATTGACCGATCGCAGACTCGTACTGGCCATCATGTAAATAAGCCTCGGCCTGCTCCAGGAAATCTTCGGGGCGCAAAAACAGATCGGGCTGAGCTGATTTGAGCCGATCGAGCTGCTCGCGCAACTGGCTGAGCTGCTGAGTCGTTTCGCTAACGAAGGCATCGGCAATCTGCTCTGGGGTAATTTCGCCCAAGCGACGCAGAATTTCGGCTTTCTGCTGCTGGGCTTCGGCTTCTAGGCTAGAGAGCTGCCCCAGGATTTCGGCTTCGGCCTGCTGGAGTTTTTCCAGCGTCTCCAGCTTCTGGGCTTCGGTGCCAGACTGCGACTCGCTCAGCTGGGCGGCGTAGCGAGCTTCCAGCTTTTCTAGGTTTTGGCGCATTCGCTCACGCTGTGCCTGCACGTCGTCTTTTAAGGTGGAAAGCTGATTCAGCAGGTCGGCTTCGGCGCGCTGCAAGTTCTGCAAAATCAGCCCCCGGCTTTCTTGGCCGCTGAGCTGAATCTGGGTAATCTGTGCTGTCACCTCGGCCTGCAACTGCTCGACCACCTGCTGCAACTCCTGCCGCTTGGCCTGCACGTCGATCTGCAAGTCAGAGCGCTGTGCCGTGAAGTCACCGCCGATTCGCTCTAGCAGCTGCTGGAATTCAGCCTTGCGCGCGGCTGACTCGGCCTGCAAGTTGGCCTGCTGCGTCACCACCTCGCCCTGAAGCTGGTCGAGCATGAAGCGTAGCTCCGCCTGCTTAGCCTGTGCTGCTGCCTGGAGCTCACCCTGCTGTGCCAGAAATTCACTGTCGAGTCGGGTCAGGTTTTGGCGGATCGCCTCACGCTGTGCCTGCATGTCGGACTGGAGCTGGTCGAGGCGGCTAAAGAACTGGGTTTCGGCCTGCTGGAGCGTCCGCTGGAGGGCAAACTGCTGGTTTTGGACTTCGTTTTGCAGATCGGTGCGCTGGAGGGTGAAGTCAGTTTTGAGCTGGGCAATATCTTGGCGGATCAGCTCTTTCTGGGACTGAATCTCGACCTGGGCGTTGGAGCGCTGCGCCACTAGCTCAGTAGACAAATGCTCCAGCGTTTGGCGAATCGTGTCGCGCTGCGCCAGAATATCGCCCTGAAGCTGCGAAAGCTGAGCGGTGAGGTCGATCCGGAATTTCTCTAAGTTGGCGTACAGCTCGTTGCGGTGCTGCGAGGCGTCGGTTTGCAGGCGGTTCAGGTGGCTGATCGTATCGGCTTCGAGGCCGCGCAGCCGCTCTAGCATCTGGTCACGCGACTGCTCCACCTGGGCGCTGGCTCCCTGCTGAAGCTGATTCAAGTAGCCGCCAAAGTTATTCTGCAATTCGTCTACAGCCTGCACGGCAGCATCTTTGCGCTGGCGGGTTTCGGTTTCTAGGCCGCTTAGCTGCCCTGCAAAGCCGCTCTGCAGGGTGGCCAGAGTTCGCAATACGGTGTCGCGCTGCTGTTCAGTGCTGGTATGCAGCTCGGTCAACCGTTCTGTCGCACTCGTCTCTAGCTGGCCGAAGCGCTGCTGAATGCTATTAAGCTGGCCGTCTAGTGCGGCAATCGTGTCTTTCTGGCGGCGGGAGGCTTCGCTCAGCAGCGTCTCAAATCGGTCGCGGGCGGCTTCGAGATCGCGCTGAAAGCCATCGGCATCTTCGCCCAGATTCGTCGCGTAGTCTTCGTAGTTCCGCAAGAGCCGCTTGATTTCCTGCTTAGCGCCGCTAATCTGACCTTCCAAATCACCAACTTCTTTTAAATGCGCCTGCACAATCCCCGTCACTTCGCGCAGCACCGACTGCCGCAGCAGGTAAAGAGCAATTAGTGCGCCTGCTGTGATCACACAAAGCACGCCCAGCATGGTGTTAAACAGCGCCGTCGTGCGGTTGAGCGCATCCAGCCGCTGCTGCACTGCTTGATCCACCGCTTGATTGGTGGCGGGTTCAAGCGGGGCGGGTGGAGCTTGCGCCATACCGGGAGCAACTCCAGCAGCCAGTTCAGCGGTCAATAGCAGCAGCGACAGCGCGAAGCTGGGCCGCAACCAGGATGGGGAGTGGGATTGACGCTTCTGACGCTGCATGAGGGCTTCTTCTGGCTGATGAGCAATGGCGGCTAGCCGACGGATGAGAATCTGCATCTGAGAATCTGCATCTGGCACCCAGCTTAATCTAAGGGTAATCAAAATTATACGGCGAGGGGTCTAGGATGCCATAAAACTGCTGGATAAACGAAGGCGCATGCTGCAACAGATTCAGCCCTATGTAGAGCTAGTGAGTCTGTTTGCAGTGGAGCGGTTGCAGTGGGGCAGTTGAAGCAGAGCAGACAATCACCTAGCCAAGGCTGACCTAGTGCAAAACGACGAAGCCGATCATAACGGTCAGTTCTGAGGCTGCTTCGAGTCCCAAAATTTTTGCCAGCAAAATGCTGAAATCAGGTTGTTAAAAACAGGGCGAACGAGGGGACTTGAACCCCCGAATGGCGGAATCACAATCCGCTGCCTTAACCACTTGGCTACGCTCGCCATCAGTGATCTATTCTAGCAGCATCGGCCTGAGTTTATCTAGCACTTGCCGAAACTCCTCAGTGCAGCCAGCGCCTTGCAGACTCGCCTATTAGCCATTGGCTTAAACCATTGGACTGGCGCACTGTCAACCCCCCCAAGCCGCGACGGTTTTCCTCCCTACTGAGGCTCGATAGTCTCCGCTACAGTGGAAACCAAGCAAAGATTCGTTACATATTGATCTATTTGCTTAACAGAGTCGCTTGAAAAACAGGAGGTTGTGATGGCCAGTTTAATTGCGATCAAATTCAAATACAGCAGCAATCTACCTGAAGCTTGGACAGCAGCGTTTGCTGATTAGGCTGTCTGTACAGAAATTTAGGGTCGGTTTTAAAGGTGAGCGCCCAGAGTCAGATTAAGAATCAGACCGAACGTAAAGACCGCGCTCAAACCCACTTTATTTGACCAATCACAGCGCAGAAGCAGAGATAGGATAAGAGGACACCTCACCATGTTTGAGTACTTTACTGAGAAAGCAATTGCTGTCGTGATGGCAGCTCAAGACGAAGCCCGCCGACTGCGCCATAGCTTTGTGGGCACAGAGCAAATTCTGCTGGGGTTAATTCAAACTCCAGAGAGCATTGCCGCCTCGGTGCTAGCTGAATTAGGCGTGACTTTGGAGGCTGCTCGCACCGAAGTCGAAGCAATTATTGGGTTTGGCTCTGGCTCTGGAGCCAAAGATATTCCGTTTACGCCCAAAACCAAGCGGATTTTAGAGCTGGCCTTTGAGCAGGCGCGACAGCTAGATCAGCCCTATATTGCGCCTGAGCATATCCTGCTCAGCCTAGTGCAGGATCGCGATAACGTGGCGGTCAAGGTGCTAGAGCGGCTTGGCGTTGACGTGGGCGAGCTGCGGCAGCGGATCATTAAAGCCGTGGGAGAAACGCCCGTGGCCGCAGGAAGACAGGCGACTCGGAGCAATAGCCGCAGCGCCCGCGATCCGAAGCAGAGCCGCGTCCTGGATGAATTTGGCCGCGATCTGACCAAAATGGCCGCTGCCGGACAGCTCGACCCGATGATTGGCCGCGAGCTAGAGCTAGAGCGGGTGGTGCAAATTTTAGGACGACGCACCAAAAACAACCCGGTCTTAGTTGGCGAACCGGGCGTGGGCAAAACAGCCATTGCCGAAGGGCTGGCGCAGCGGATTATTGACCAAGCCGTACCAGATAGCCTGATGGACAAGCAGGTGATCAGCCTTGATATGGGCGCATTGCTCTCTGGGACGCGCTTTCGGGGTGACTTTGAAGAGCGGCTGAGCCAGATTATCCAGGAAGTGCAGCAGTCAGGCCAAATTATTTTGGTGATTGACGAACTGCATACGCTGGTGGGCGCAGGAGCAGCTGAGGGCGGCACAGACGCCGCCAACATGCTGAAGCCTGCCTTGGCCAGAGGTGAGTTGCAGGTGCTGGGAGCCACCACGCTAGATGAGTATCGCCAGCATATTGAGCGGGATGCGGCCTTAGAGCGGCGATTCCAGCCCGTGAAGGTGAGCGCACCCAGCGCCGCCGAAACGATTGAGATTCTGCGCGGGCTGCGGCAGCGCTATGAGCAGCACCACCAGCTCAGCTTTAGCGACGCAGCGCTTGCAGCCGCAGTCCAGCTTTCAGATCGCTATATTGCTGATCGGCATCTGCCAGACAAAGCAATCGATTTGATCGATGAAGCAGGTTCTATGGTGCGATTCCGACATGCCAAGCAGTCGCCGACCAAAGCCCTGAAGCAAGAGCTGCGGCAGGTGACGGTGGCTAAAGAAGCTGCCGTGAATGCCCAGGAGTTTGACCAAGCAGGCCAGCTGCGTGATCAGGAAATTGGCTTAGAAACCCAGCTGCGCGACGGCTCAGCCATCACCACTCTGCCCCAGGTGGGCGAGGCAGATATTGCCCAGATTGTGGCCGCCTGGACGGGCATTCCAGTCAGCAAGCTCACCGAGTCAGAATCCGTGATGGTTCTGCACCTGGAAGATCTGCTGCATGAGCGCGTAATTGGCCAGGAAGAAGCGGTGGTGGCGGTTTCGCGAGCCATTCGGCGGTCGCGCGTTGGCTTGGGCAGCCCGGATCGTCCGATTGCTAGCCTGATGTTTTCAGGGCCAACGGGCGTGGGTAAAACCGAGCTGGCGAAAGCCTTGGCTGCGGGCGTGTTTGGCTCAGAAGAGGCGATGATTCGGCTGGATATGTCTGAGTTTATGGAGTCGCAGTCCGTCTCGAAGCTGATTGGCTCGCCGCCGGGATATGTTGGCTATGACGAGGGCGGGCAGCTGACCGAAGCTGTGCGCCGTCAGCCCTACAGCGTAATTTTGCTCGACGAAATTGAAAAAGCGCATCCTGATGTGTTTAATCTGCTCTTGCAGCTGCTAGATGACGGACGGCTCACCGATGCCAAAGGTCGCCAAGTCAGCTTTAAAAATACGCTGGTGATCATG
>CASBQH010000320.1 GCA_949127695.1 Synechococcales cyanobacterium PMM_0073 | reverse complement strand
GCGGCGCTTTTGCTGATGGTTGCAGGTGGGATGGCTGCTGTTCACCTTGCCATCTGCCGCCCAGCCTAGCCCGCGCAGCAGCGCCAGTGCGGTGGTGGTGCCGCCCACTACGCATTCTGACAGCAGCAGATAGCCGCCCTGGGCTGCCAGCTTTTCGCCCCAGGCTAAGCCCTGCTTAAACAGATGCTGCGCGGTGGCCAAATCTAACGCCTGCGCCTGACTGAGACAGCGAGCCGGACTGCCGCCTAGATCAATCATCGGCACTGAGGGCAATGCTGGCAAGCCCGCATTAAACAGCTTGGCTTGCAGCTGCAAACCCTGGAGCACTGCCCGCGTGATTAAAACGGGCGAAGCACCAGCCTGCAAGGGCGGCAGTGGGTAGGTGGGACGGCTGCTGACGCCCTGCGCCAGAAATTCAGCGTCAGCTAGGGCAGTATATTGGCGGTCGGTGGGGGTTGCGCCTGCGGCAGAAATTCCTGGAATCAGGCCAGTTTCGGTGAAGCCCAGCACACAGGCCAACTGCGGCGGCAGACCCTCAAATGCTTGCAGCCAGCGCTCTGCCCGCTGGTATTCGGCAGACTGGGCAGGATTGTAGAGTTTGATCATGGCTGAGCGCCTGTTAGATTGGCCTGTTAGATTGGCCTGTTAGATTGGCCTGGTAGATTGGCCAGAGAGGATTGGCCAAAGAGCAGAGCCTTCACTTTTCTTCGTCCATTAGCACCTGCACCCAGCGCGGCGGATTGGGAATGGGGTTTCCCAGGCGCTCTAGCAGCAGCCATGCCGCTAAATGGACTGTGAATAAATAGATGAAATCGCTGCAAAGCACGACCGCTAGCGTGGCAATCTGTACGGTGGTCAGGTTGGTTTCTCCGACTGCTCCTAGTCCCAATAGCCCCCAGTCAACTAGCTTGCTCAGCCACCACTGGAGCAAATCGGTAATCCGGTTGGTGAGATAGCTCCAGAGGTCTTCGCCTAAAAACAGCGATAGCAGCAGCATTCGCAGGAAGAAGCCAAAGGTGGCAATTAATGTGCCCAGGCTAATAGAAACCAGCCAGGGGGCGCGGCGTCGCCAGAGAGAGCCTAGCTGCACGCCCAGCAGGGCATAGGGTACAAAAAACAGCAGGCTGAGGTAAGGCCCCATCAGCACCGAAAGCAGCAGCCCACAGACTGCTGCGGCCATCCAGGCGGCTCGATTGCCCCAGCGTAAATAGACCAGCGCAATTGGAATCGGGAACAAAATTCGCACCCAGGGGCCAATGCTGAGATAGTAGCTGACTAGCCACAGCAGGCTGGCGGTGCTGGCCAAAAAGGCGGTCTCCACCATCATCAGCGGGGCGGCAGTTTGGATGGGGTCTAACGGCTGAGCAAGCGCTTCAGCCCCCAATGGTTCGGCGCGCTCGTAGCTCAAACTGGCTTCGGCATCGGCCAGCTCTTGCTCTAGTCGGGCTAGCTCTGCTGAAGTGAGCGCAGTTTTTGGGTCTAGCGGCTGGTCTGGGGAGGGATTTGAGGAACTGCTCATGCCAACGGTACGATTCTCTAACATCTTGCCTAGGGCGCAGCTCTACTGTATCGCTTTCTTGGGGCTTGCTTCTGCGGGTTTGAGGCCGAGGTTAGCGGATGCCGCTGCCTGAAGCCTTGCTTCCTGCGGCGGAGAAAGCCCCCAATCTTCAAAAAGTGGGGATTTTGAAGATGTTGACAGCAGGATGGGGATGGGCTGTAGGCAAGGTTTTAACTGCTAGCATTCAATTTTGGCTGTCAATCAGGTCGTTGCCCAAAGCAAAGCGACTTCGGATTAAGCGACTTCGGATTATTTGAATATTGCATCTGCACGCACAAGCGTCATCTGGTGGTGGGCTAAACCTGTGGAAGTGAAGGATAGTGGGATGAACCTTTGTCTTGGAGCTGCACGGGGCTTGAACCTTTACTGCGAGGCTTGCAGAAGCTGCGTTCTGCAAGACCCTTTACGCCTGTGCGAAAATAGGGGCGGCATAACGTCATAACGCGAGTCTGTAAATTCCTGGGTGTCGTTGAGCGCCTGATCTCGCCCGCGAGTGAACTGCGGGCTAATGGGGGCAAGTACACTAAAGTGCACTGAAATCCTGATACAGTCTGCTTGCCCTGCGGGAAGGCAAAGCCTACAGCAGAGTTGTTCGACTAGCCCGCAGTTCACTCGCGGGCGGGACGTAGCGCAGTCAAAAAGCTGAATTGACACAAAATTCTGGACAGATTTCATAACACATGATCTGACTAAACTCTAGCCGCCAATGTCTGCGCTGACCTTACCCTTCCAGGTCGACCTGAAGCATGTCCATCTCACGGATGAGCAATTTTATCAGCTCTGCATGAGTAATCCTGGCTTGAACCTTGAACGTGACGACTTGCCCACGCTCCAGGAAAAGATGCAGGAATATCTGGACAGCGGTGTGCAGCTCGGCTGGCTGTTTAACCCACAGGATCAGCAGGTTGAAATCTACCGGGCTGGACAGGCTAACGAAATCCTCGCCCTACCAACGTTGCTTTCAGCTGAGGCGATTTTACCCGGCTTTGAATTAACGGTGGAGCAGTTCACAGCTGAGTAGGCAAATAGATTTACAGATCAGTTCAACTGATTTCAAGCATCGCTACTGACAGGCTCAATGAGCTGATGGAGCCGAACCGATCCCCCTAGCCCCCTTAAAAAGGGGGAACCGAGCCGAAGTTTCTCAAAGTCCCCCTTTTTTAAGGGGGATTTAGGGGGATCTCCCCAATTTCTAGCGCTCTCAGCCCGAATATGCTAGATC
>CASBQH010000319.1 GCA_949127695.1 Synechococcales cyanobacterium PMM_0073 | reverse complement strand
GCCCAGAATTTCGCCCTGCGCCACCTGCCAGCCGCGAATCACGGCAGTCGAAAGCCCACGCTCGTGCTGGCGACGCATCACCCGCAGCTGGGGATATTGCGGCATTAGCTGCTGCGCGGCTTCCCAGGTGCGGTCTGGGCTGTCATCATCCACGACAATCAGCTCGTAGGCATTGGGCAGCACGGGATCTAGCAGGCAGGTGAGCTGCTGCAAAATCTGGCTGATGTTTTGGCCTTCGTTGTAGGTGGGAATAATCAGCGAAAAATCTAGCGGGCGAGCGCTTGAGAGATCAGGTGGCTCAGCAGTGGCCGGAACGCAGAGATCTGACAGTGGCACGGTCAGCAGGCTTTGATTGGAAGATGCACTCATTCAGCAAGCGACCGAGTTTGGCGGTGAATATCACCTGGATTCATTAAAATGACGACGGAAGTGCTGATCAGGTTGCTGAACTGCTTGATCTCTTGGTGCAGCTCGGCAAAACTCTGGCTCCAGCAATTGGCTCAACCTACTTGGCTCAACCTAGAATAGCCCATGCCCAACCCAATTGAAAATTTGCCACAGCTGCGATTCGGGAAGCTGCTGCTCGCGCTCTGTCTGGCAGCAGGCGTGATTTTGCGCGGGGTGAACTTGGAGCAGAAGCTTTACTGGTATGACGAAGCTTTCACGGCGCTGCGGATTTCGGGCTATACCGAAGCCGAAGCGGTGCAGGCGATTCCTAGCGATCAGGTGATTGGCACAGAGCAGCTAGCAACCTATCAGAGATTGAGCGAACGCGGCGTGACTGACACCCTGCGCGGACTGGCGCAGGAAGAACCGCAGCATACACCGCTCTATTTTGGGCTGGTGAGAATTTGGGCGCAGCTCTTTGGCGACTCAGTTGCGGCGATTCGCAGCCTGTCGGTGCTGCTGAGCTTGCTGGCGTTGTCTGCAATGGCTTGGCTCTGCTGGGAGCTGTATGGCTCAGAGCTGGCAGTTTGGCTGGGGACAGGGCTGCTGGCTGTCTCGCCGTTTCAGGTGCTTTATGCCCAAGAAGCTCGACCGACGGCGCTCTGGACGCTGACAATTTTGCTCTCTAGTGCGGCGCTGCTGCGGGCGCTGCGGCTTAAAGCAGCCCGAAGCTGGTGGCTCTATGGCGGACTGTCGGTTTTAAATTTCTACGCCTACCTGTTTTCTGGGCTGGTGGCGGTGGCTCATGCGGTCTATGTGGCGAGGCTAGAGCGGCGGCTGAGCCTCACGTTATGCTGGTTTGCCGGAATGCTGGCGCTGAGTCTGCTGCTGTTTTCGCCCTGGCTGCTGGCAATTGCGGCCAATTCGGCTCAGGTGGATACTGTGACCAACTGGCTGGCGGTCGAACAGCGGCTGAATCTGCTGAGTTTGGTGAAGCTCTGGGCTTATCACCTCAGCCTGCCGTTTGTCGATCGGGGGACGCTGATACTGCCGCTGCCGCTGCGGTTGCTGAATAGTCTGGCGCATCTGACAGTACGCGGGCTAATTTTGGTGGCGTTTTATCGGCTCTGGCGCTATGCCTCGCTGCGCGTCTGGCTGTTTGTGACCTCGCTGACGCTGGTGCCTGCGCTGATGCTGACGCTGCCAGATCTAATCGCAGGCGGCAAGCGTTCGACCGTGCCTCGCTATCTAGTACCAGTTTATATTGGGTTTGAGCTGGCTTTAACCGGACTGCTGGCAGGCTTGCTGTCCAGGCAATTTACGAGTTGGAATCAGCGCTGGATGCGCTACTTTTGGTCAAGCGTGACGCTGTTTATTCTGGCGGCTGGACTGTTCTCTAGCAGCGCCATCGCTCAGTCTGAGACCTGGTGGAGCAAAATTCATAACCAGAACGTGCCCATGCTGGCGCAGCAGGTGAACCAGACGGCGCAGCCCCTGATTATCAGCGATGCCGAGCTAGGCGATCTCTGGTCGTTGAGCCGCTATCTTGATCCCAAAGTGAAGCTGCTGCTGCGTCCCGTCTGCTATGCCTGCGCCTTCAACCGCGATCTGGTCGATCAGCCGTTTCTGCCGCCCATTCCCGCTGGATTTAGCGATGTGTTTTTATATAACCCGCGTCCCTCAGATCGCTGGCTAAGTCAGCTTCAGCAGGCTCCCTACCCAGTCACGCCAATTGCAGAAGGATTCAACAACTGGTTCTGGCAGATCGAAGTTGATCAGGCGACTTGAACTTGATCTAATGGGCGAGCTGAATCGTTTGCCCGGAATTAGCAGAACGATGTGCCGCATCCGCGACTTTCAGTGCATAAAGACTCTCCGCCAGCGAAACGTAGAGGGCTGCACCTGTAGTCAGATGATCTAGCACCATGCTCGTATCTTTGGCAAACAGGCCGCGCCGGCTGCCCATCTGGAGCGGCTGGCTCTGATCTGGCAAAACCAGCTTGCCCTGCTCGCCCTCAACCAAAATGCCGCCCTGCTCTGCCTGAATTTCTAGGGTGCGGCTGCTCTGCCAGATCGTTTCGCCCTTGCCGTAGACCAAATCGGCCACCAAGCCGCTCATAAAGCGGAGCTGAGCCGTGCAAAGGCAAGCCGCAAAAAACTCTGGCGTTGCGCCCTGCCAATATTGCGCCTGACAGCTAACGCTGGCCACCGCACCAAACAGATTAATCAACCGATGCAGCCGCGAGAGCGCCCCCACCAGCGGAAAGCCAAACTGCTCATAGGCATAGGTCCATTTCTGCGGCGCGGGCTGCTGGGAGTTGAGGCTGGCATAGCGGACGTAAAACGGCGTGCCGACTCTGGGCAGCGCCTGCTGTACCGCCAGATGGATGCCGCTCAGCAGCTCAATATGCTCGACATGCAGCAGCCGATTTTGGGTTTGGGATAGCTCGACTAAGGCTGCGGCCTCACTCCAGCTCAAGGCCAGCGGATACTCAACTACCACATGCCGCTCAGCTTGCAGCGCAGTTCTGGCCATCAGGGCATGGTCAGCGTTGACTGAAGCAATGACCACCAAATCGATGTCTGGGCGATGCACCAAATCTAGCCAAGCGGTGAGCGGCTCAGCGCCGTAAACTTGGCAAAACTCGCGGGTTTTCTCCAGGCTGCGACCCGCCACGGCCACCAGCTTGGCGCGTGAATCTGCCGCAAGGCTCTCTGCCCTGGCTTTGGCTGCATAGCCCGTCCCAATTAGTCCGACTCGAATGGGATACATCTGCCTAGTTCTATCAATTTCCGCTAAGGTAAATATTACGATCTGTTAAGTCATTCGAGTCAGTTATTTGAGCAATTTGATGAGCCAAAGCCCGATGGAAACTGAGCAAAAAATTACGTTAGGCGCAACCGAGCTAGCCGTGCCGCCGCTGGGCATTGGTACCTGGGCTTGGGGCGACAAGCTGTTTTGGAGCTATGGCAAAGACTACGCTGCGGCCGAACTTCAGCAGGCATTCAAGACGGCGCTAGAGCTGGGCATTGGCTTTTTTGATACGGCTGAAATCTACGGCCTGGGTGAGTCAGAGCGGCTGTTAGGGCAGTTTATGCAGCAGTCCGGATCTGCTGCGATCATTGCCACCAAATATTTCCCCTTGCCCTGGCGGTTTAATGCCGATGCGGTGGCCGATGCGCTCACTGCCAGCCTGAAGCGCCTGCAACTGCCCACGGTCGATCTGTATCAGGTGCATTGGCCGTTTGACTTTTTGATGGGGCAACCTGCCTTAATGCATGCGCTAGCCGACGAGGTGCAGCAAGGGCGGATTAAGGCGGTTGGAGTCAGCAACTATAGTGCTGCGCAGATGCAGGAAGCGCACCAAACGCTGGCCATCCGAGGCGTGCCGCTGGCTGTGAACCAAATGCAGTATTCGCTGTTGGCGCGCCAAATTGAGCAGAACGGGGTGTTGCAGATGGCGCGTCAGCTCAACGTGACGATTCTGGCCTACAGCCCGTTGGCGCAGGGGCTGCTGACTGGCAAATACAACGCCGAAAACTACCAGCCGCCCGGGGTACGCCGCTTTGACCCGCGCTTCAGCCAGACTGGGTTACAAAAGCTGAGTCCGCTGTTTCAGGCTCTGAGCCAAATTGCGGCCCAGCATGAACGTACCCCAGCCCAGGTGGCGCTGAATTGGCTGATTGCTCAAGGCAACGTGATCCCCATTCCGGGAGCCAAAACCGCTGAGCAGGTGCGGCAAAATGCGGGAGCGCTGGGCTGGTCGCTGAGCGATGCAGAAATTGCCGAACTGGCCGCCGTGACGCTAGCTTGAGCCTCACGGCTGATCGCGAAACTGAAGATTTTCTAGCATGATTGTGGAACGCGGCTCAAAGCTATTCATTGATGCAGCTGGATAATGCGTCAGCGCATAGAATGCCTGTCCTTGATGGTCGCCAATATAGATAGAGCCGACGAAATTCTGCTTGTCAGTTTTCTGCTGATAGATCAGCTTTTCGGTCGCCCAACTATAGCTGA
Source organism: Synechococcales cyanobacterium PMM_0073 (assembly GCA_949127695.1). Taxonomy (GTDB): domain Bacteria; phylum Cyanobacteriota; class Cyanobacteriia; order Elainellales; family Elainellaceae; genus Elainella. The sequence goes on along the minus strand of CASBQH010000319.1, from coordinate 24,755 downwards.
CGATATTGGTGCGATCCACCAGATTCCAGCGATTTTCGGCTAGCAATCCCTGCCCGTCTAATAAGAGCTGCTGCATCTCTTCGACGCTAGTTTGGCGAGCGGGCAAGAAAATTTGCACATAGGCCGTCTGGTCTTTTTTGCCTTTGGGGCTAAAGAAAAACTGCGCCACTGTACCTTGCTCGGACTCGGTGACTTCAGATTGAAAGTCTTGAGTAGGGACATAGGTGCTGAAGGGCAGCGGCTGCTTGTCAAACAGGCTCAGCTCCATTTCAATCACGCGGCCTTCAATTGTCATTGGCATAATGCGCGTATCGGGGCGTCCGCTGGGGATAGCAATTGGGCTGGGAGCGGGTGAGTCAGCCGGAGCGGCGCTGGCCGGACTCTCCGCAGGCGGCTGCGAAAAATTGGCCTGCAAAATAGAGCAGCCGCTTAGCAGGCTGAATCCGACGGCAATGAGGGTGATTGTCCAGCGAGGCGTCATGAAAACCTTCTCCTTCCGGCATCATTCCACCACAAAATTCACCAATTTACCAGGAACAACAATCACCTTCTTGATTTCTTTACCTGCAATAAATTTTTGCGCCAGCTCAGAGTCGCGGGCATATTGCTCTAGCTGGGCTCGATCGGCCTGAGCCGGAACCTGAATTGTGCCGCGCGTTTTGCCCATCACCTGAATCACCAAGGCAATTTCGTCCACCACCAATGCCTTGGGGTCGGCTGCTGGCCAGGGCTGCTGATGGATTGAGCCAGACTGTCCCCCCAGCCCCAGGTTTCGCCACAGCTCTTCGGCCAGGTGCGGCGCAAACGGAGCCAGCAGCTTCAGCAGGGTTTGGATGCCCTCAGCGTAGACTGGCGAAGCTTTACAGGTGGCGTCGGTTAAAGCGTTGCTCAGCTTCATCAGCTCTGAAATAGCCGTGTTGAACTGATAGTCGCCTTCAAGGTCTTCGCTGATCTGGGCGATGGCGTTATGGATGGCGTAGCGCAGGTCTTTTTCGGCCTTGTTGAGCGGCGTAACGGCCTGATCTGAATGCTCTATGGCGGCAAATTCCGTCACCAAGCGCCAGATTCGGTTGAGGAAGCGAAACTGACCTTCTACATCAGCATCGTCCCACTCCAGATCTTTTTCGGGCGGCGCTTTAAACAAGATGAACATGCGCGCCGTATCCGCGCCGTATTTGCCCAGCACCCGCTCTGGGTCGATGCCGTTGTGCTTCGACTTCGACATTTTCTCAAACACGACTTCTAGCGGCTCGCCCGTTTCTGGATCTTGGGGAGCCTCCAGATTCAGCAGATCAGGCGAAAAATACTTGCCGGTTTTGGGGTTTTTGTAGGCGGCGGCCTGCACCATGCCCTGAGTCAGCAAGCGCTTAAACGGCTCGTCAAAATTCAGCAAGCCCCGGTCGCGCAGCACTTTAGTAAAAAAGCGCGAATAGAGCAAGTGCAAAATCGCATGTTCGATGCCGCCGACATATTGATCCACCGGCATCCAGTCGTTGGTTTTGGCCGAGTCAAAGGCTTGCTGCTCGTTGCGGGCATCCGGGTAGCGCAGGTAGTACCAGGACGAGCACATGAAGGTATCCATTGTGTCGGTTTCGCGCTTGGCGGGCTCGCCGCAGCTCGGACAAGGGACGTTGACCCAGGCATCCAGCTTCGAGAGGGGCGAACCTGAGCGACCCGACAGCTCCACATCTTCAGGCAACTCGACTGGCAGCTCGGCTTCTGGCACGGGCACAATGCCACAGCTAGGGCAATGCACCACCGGAATCGGGCAGCCCCAGTAGCGCTGTCTAGAAATTAACCAGTCGCGCAGCCGATAGTTGGCCATGCCCTGGCCTTTGCCCTGCTGCTCTAGCCACTGCACCGCTGCCGCCACGCTTTGGCCTGCACCCTTGCCTGCCGGAATGCCGTTGAGCGGCTCAGAATGTACCATCACGCCCGCCCCCACATAGGCAGCGCTCATGCTTTCAGCCGTCAATGGCTCAGCATCAGCAGGCTGAATTACCGGCAAAATTGGCAGATTAAACTGGCGGGCAAAGGCAAAATCGCGCGCGTCATGTGCCGGAACCGCCATAATTGCGCCCGTGCCGTAGCCCATCAGCACATAGTCGGCAATCCAGACCGGAATTTTCTCGCCGTTGACCGGGTTCACCGCATAGCCGCCTGTCCAGACGCCGGTTTTCTCGCGGTCTTCTGCCGTGCGGTCAATTTCGCTTTTGGTCGCAGCTTCAGCCTGATAGCGCTCTATGGCCTTAGCCTGCGCTGGTGCAGTCAGCTTCTCCACCAGTGGATGCTCCGGCGACAGCACCATAAAGGTCGCGCCCCAGAGCGTGTCAGGGCGGGTAGTGAAGATCGGCAGCGGATCGCCTGCTTCGGTGGTGAAGATTACTTCGGCTCCGGTGGATTTGCCGATCCAGTTTTCCTGCATCAGCCGCACCCGCTCTGGCCAGCCGTCGAGCTGGTCGAGATCCTGCAACAGCTGCTCGGCGTAGTCGGTGATTTTGAAAAACCACTGGGTTAACAGCCGCCGCTCAACTTTCGCGCCAGAGCGCCAAGAGCGGCCTGCGCTATCCACCTGCTCGTTCGCCAGCACGGTTTGGTCAATTGGATCCCAGTTGACGGCGGCAGCTTTTTGATAGGCCAAGCCTGCTTTTAAGAACTCCAGAAAAATCCACTGCGTCCAGCGATAGTAGTCTGGCGAACAGGTGGAGACTTCGCGGTTCCAGTCATAAGACAAGCCCAAGCGCTGAAGCTGCCGCCGCATCTGGTCAATATTTTGGTATGTCCATTTGGCCGGATGGACGCCCCGATCAATCGCGGCGTTCTCGGCAGGCAGACCAAAAGCATCCCAGCCCATCGGGTGCAGTACTCGATAGCCCTGCATTCGCCGCACCCGTGCAATCACGTCTGTAATGCTGTAATTGCGGACATGCCCCATATGCAGGTTTCCGGACGGATAGGGAAACATCGACAGCGCGTAGAACTTAGGCTTTGTGCCATCTTCAGGGGTTAGATCCGCCCCCTGCTCCACCCAATGCTGCTGCCACTTGTCCTCAATTTCTGCCGGATTGTAACGGGACTCCACAGACTAAACTCCTTTGGCTGATGGCTGATGGCTGATGGCCGATGGCTGATGGCCGATGACTGATGGCCGATGACTAAACAGTGAGCTGGACGATCCAGAATAAAGCAGATAATATCTACACCATTCTAGAGGAATGTCGAAACAGCAGGGCAAGAACCCCCAACAGGAGATAGCTGATGTTTAGAGCCGCTGGCAAGCCCTTTGGTGTATTTGTCTACGGGACGCTAAAGCCCGGTGAAGAAAACTACGACCGCTACTGCAAAAAATGGGTGACGCAGGTGAGAGCGGCTACCGTGCGCGGCCAGCTGTTTGATCTGCCGTTTGGCTACCCGGCGCTCACGCCTGGAAATAGCCTGGTGCATGGCTTTCTGCTGTCGTTTGTTGACCCGGCAGTTTTGGCCATGCTCGATGAGCTAGAAAGTTATGATCCTGGCCGTCCGCCTAGCCACAACGAATATACGCGCATCCAAACTCAAGTGTTCAGCTCCCATCGCCGCTCACTGGGGCGAGCCTGGATCTATCAAATGCAGTCAGATCGCGTTGCTCAGGCGAAAGGTATATTTCTGCCTGAGGGAATCTGGAGTAATCAAACGGTAGCTCAGCCAATCAATTGAGCCTTAGCGCAGTGTGGCAGGCTTCTGGATCGCTCTAGGAATCGCAATGGGCGGCTGGTTGAGCGCAATCATCAGGCCATCGCTGGGCACCTCTTGCTCTTGATCAACGGCACGCTGCGCGACTGAGGGGCTGTAAGACTCTGGGGGCATTGCATTGAACAAAGCGCCAATTAACAAACCTGCGGCGGCCAAACCGCTCCAAGCCAAGCGTCGAGGGCGGCGTTCCACTCTGGCTGTCACCCGATCGACCAGCTGGTCAATATTCTGGCTGGGCTGAGCCATCGGCAGAGTCTGTAGCCCCTGGCGCAGCGTGAGCAGACGGCTGTAGAGCTGCTGGGTTTTGCTGTCTGTAGCCAGCCAGTCTTCAACCTGTCGGCGTTCGGCTGCGGTCACTTCGCCATCTAGAAAAGCGCTCAGCAGCTCAAAGCGATCCCGCTGAATGGCAGAACAGCAGTCAGAGTTGGGTTCAGCGTCCTGGCAATCAGCTTGACAGCAATCTTGATCAAAATCTTGAGCGGCATTGGCCTCTGGCTCTCTGCCGCGCCTTCCAAATTCATCAAAAGGGTGAGTCATCTTTGAAATCTCTTGAACTAAAGCTCGCTACTGTTGACTGCTGTGGATTATTCAACAAGAATCCAACAAAATTTACTACTCTCAAATGGCCGATTTCTGAGCGCTGCTTCAGGAACTGTTCGCTTCAAAAACTATTCACTTCAAAAACTATTCGATTCAAACACTGTAGAGCCGTGGTAACTATAGCATCTGCACCGCTGATTTTGATGCCGGGTCAGTCTACCCAATTTAAGTCCAACTCTAGGTTTCAATATAGCGCTGGAGCTGCTCCTGCAACCGCTGCCGCGCTCTGGCAATTCTCGATTTCACAGTTCCCAACGAGACGCCCGTAATCTCAGCAATTTCTTCGTAGGCCATGCCTTCAATTTCGCGCAGCACAATTGTGGTGCGAAAGACTTCGGGCAGATCAGCAATGGCTCGTCGCAGCTGCTCGTAGAACTCCTGGGTCGCCAGCTCGTCCGCTGGGCCTGGGGCATCGGCGGCGATCTCCCAATCTAGCTCGCCATCTTCCAGCTGTCTGGGGGCATCAAGCGACAGCGGCTGACTGTGACGCTTGCGCTTCCGCAGCTCGTCATAGAACAGATTGGTGGCAATCCGGCTCAGCCAGCCGCGAAACTTGACCGGCTCCTGCAACCGCTTAATGTTGCGGTAGACGCGAATCCAGACTTCCTGCGACAGATCAGCCCGATCGCTCCAGTCAGGAGCCAGGTGATACAGCAGCTTTTCGACATGGGGATTGTAGCGACGCATTAGCTCGGCAAACAGAGATTTGCCGGGACGTAACCCCACCTGGCACTGCAAAATTAGATCGTAATTGGAGAGACGATTGACGGGAAGGGTCGAATGGGGCGCGATTGCCTCAACGGCTGACCAAGATACGGGCAAAGATTCGCTGCTCATGGACGAAAGCTGACTTTGAGGAGTTTGTTTAGGAGACGCTGACATAAGTGGTGAGGTTCCCTCAGTGAGTAGTTTGCTGCGTAACTTCGGTCTAGAGCGGGCTGGAGCTGTGAATCTAAAGGAGTGAATCTAAAGGAGTGAATCGAGCTTTCTGACAGATTCTGCGCTGCTTGGCAGGCGTTCGCGTCCACCGGTAGGACGGTTTTCGGGCTGGATAGACCGAAAGTTCACACAATAGCCTGTGACTTTGAGCGATTAGAATTTAAGGTAATCTGTCTAGCCCGTTTGGGAGCGCCAATATGCAGGATCGAGCTGAGTTGTTGCAGGTCACGTTCTATTACCTGAATGGTCAGAATGAATCATTCACTGTCCCCCGCGAATCCGACGAAGACGAAACCAGTCAGGATATCCAGATGGAGTTTCGTCATCTGTTGCAGAAAGAATGGTGGGTGATGCAGCTTGAAGATCAGACGGTGATGGTGAATATGGCGAATGTGGCCAAGGTAGAAGTCAGACCTTCCCTCGTACAACAGCGCGGCGAAGGCATATTCCTGAATGCTGAGAGAATTACTGCTCTGAATCGCGGGCGTTAGCTGCTCAGCTCTGGGGCAAACCAGACTGGATCTGGCTCAGCGTCAGGCTTTTAGATTGCATTAAGATAAGTTTCAAGTTTAATCCCCAGCGTCCCACCCCCACAAAACTCTATGCCAGCCACCGTCAGCTTTGTGCAGGCCAGTTCTTACGACCACAGCAAGTTAGATGCCGCTTTGAGAGAGGTACTAGCGCCATTGGGCGGCATTTCGGCCTTTGTCAAACCGGGCAACCGGGTGCTGTTAAAGCCAAACCTGCTGACAGGCGCACGTCCCGGCAAAGAATGCACCACCCGGCCTGAGCTAGTTTACTGCGTCGCCAAGCTGGTGATGGAGGCGGGCGGTCAGCCGTTCATAGGCGACAGCCCAGCGTTTGGTAGCGCCAGAGGCGTAGCGATTGCCAGCGGCTATCAGTCAATGTTGGATGAGCTAAATCTGCCGATCATTGACTTTCAAGGCCGACGCTACGAGGCTGACTCAGATTTTAACCATCTGCTGCTCTCCAAAGAGGCAATGGAGGCTGATGTGGTAATCAATCTGCCCAAAGTCAAGTCGCATGTGCAGCTGACGCTGACGCTGGGGGTGAAAAACCTGTTTGGCTGCGTTCCGGGCAAAATGAAAGCCTGGTGGCATATGGAGGCCGGACAGGACAGCGCTCGCTTCGGCAAAATGCTGGTGGAAACAGCGCGGATCATTGCGCCAGATCTGACGATTTTAGACGGGATTATCGGCCATGAAGGCAACGGCCCCAGCCAGGGAGAACCCCGTCCGCTAGGGCTGCTGGCGGCTTCAGATCAGGTATTTGCCCTGGATCGCGCCATGCTAGAAGTGCTGGGCGTCGAGCCAGCTAGAGTCCCAACGGTGGCGGCTTCTCAGCGACTGGGACTCTGCCCAAGGCTCTCTGAGATTCAGTTTCCGCTGCTCTCGCCTGTTGAGCTGAGAATTGCCGACTGGAAGCTCCCCGAACGCCTGCTGCCGATTGACTTCGGCCTGCCGCGTGTCCTCAAGTCTACCTTCCGGCATCTCTATATTCGGTTTATCAAAGAGCCGCTCAAGGTATATGGCGCTCGCTAAGCGCTCAGAGGGGCTGAGTCTCTGGGGCGGTTTCCAAAATGGCCTCTAGCTGCCGCGACTCGCCGCTGGCTGCACTCGCCACCGCAATGCCGGGATTGACAATGCCGCCTGAGACAACCATTTTGAAGGCATCTTCAATCGACAGGTTGAGGCTCATCGTCTCGCGCTCTGAGACAATTGCATACCAGCCGGTTGTGGGGTTAGGCGTGCTGGGAATAAACAGGCTCAGCATGGTTTCGGAAAACTGGCTCTGGATCTGCGGACTCAGCGCGCCCGTCACAAAAGCAATTGCCCAAATTCCCGGGCGCGGATACTCGACCAACACCACGCGCCGAAACCGACTGTTTGAGTCGCGCAGCAGGGTTTCTAGCAGCTGCTTCAGCGTTTTGTAAACCGCGCCCGCCAGCGGAATGGCTTGCAGCAAGCGTTCTCCGACTTCTAGCAGCCAGCGCCCCGCAATATTGCGCGCCATCAGGCCAATCAGCAGAATGCTGAGCAGCGGTGCAGCTAGCCCCACGCCCAGACTCAGCAGATTCAGCAGAATTGGATTTAGGTTGTCGAATGGGTTGATCTGCTTGGGAATGCGCGTCAGCAGGTCAATCACCCAGGCGGCAACCGTCACCGACAGCCAAATTGTCGTAGCAATTGGGATCGCCACCAGCAGTCCGGCAATCAGGTCATTCTTTAAATCTTGCTTCAACCGCTGTAATAACGACATGCTTCACCTCTACCGCTTGGATACCGCTTGGGGCGTTCACGACAGGATGCCGCTTTTTAACTGCAATCTTCTTCCTTACTTGTAAAGCTTATTAAGAATTGTTTCAAGTCTTAGCCAAGATTTTATCTGGCTCAGGTTGCAGCACAGCAGGTGCAATGTTGAGTTCAGCGTCCAGTTTAGGCACAGGCAAATGCCGAATTTCCCAGACTTTTAGCAAAATCAGATATTCGTAAAAAGCTTGTAACAGGCACCAGTGCAAGCCCGCTGCGCCATCTAAGCAGCCACCTAGCCCAAAATACATATAGAAAAAACGCAGCACCGGACGCAGCGGCAGTCTCAGCGACAGATTTTTCAAAGCCCGCCGTCGCGCCACTTCGGTTTTGCCCCAGATTAAGTCACGCCAGTTGACCGAGCCAGTTTCGAGCTGACGGATCGTTTCGGCTGCCTCGTCGCTAGAGTAGCGGTTGTGCTTGTCAATCCAGCGGCTGAAGCCTTTGCCGGAGGTGTAGTGCGGGTAGGTTTCCTGCAAAAAGCCGGTTGCGCCCGCGCAGACTTCGCGCTCAGTATGGCCATAGTCGTCAAACCAAACTTGGCCATGCTGAAACAGCCGCATCTGGTAGCGGGGGTATTGGGTGCAGCGGCGAATCCAGCGCCCCATAAACATCACCCGCTCCGCCACGTAGTAGCCAATATATTGCGCTTGCTCTGACCGAATCGCCTGCAAGCATTCTGCAAACAGCGCAGGCGTCATCCGTTCGTCGGCTTCCAAGATATAGACCCATTCATGCTGAGGCTGCACTGATTCCAGCATCCAGCTGCGCTGCTGGCCGTGGCTTTCAAAGGCGTGCTGCACCAGCCGTACCGGATAGCGCTGAGCAATTTCTACGGTGCGGTCGCTGCTGCAAGAGTCAATCACAATCACGTCGTCTGAAAGCAGCGCTGACTCAATGCAGGCGGCAATATCCAGCTCTTCGTTGTGGGTGAGGATGTAAATTGAAAACATTTTGTCCTGAAGATTTGCCCCAAAAATAAAGCTAAGACTGACGCAGGCTCCGGAGTCCAGCCCAGCCGACTGTCATAAACCCAATCGCCAACAGCAGGCTGCCAATCCCAATCCGCAGACCCGACTTGAGGTCGTCGGTTTTGCGTGTTTCGAGGGCGGTCTTTTTACGGACTTCAATCTGCGTCTTCACCTGCTTCCGCAGCTCATCTTCCTGCTGCGTCAGGAATGGCTCAACGGAGTCAGGCTTAGCCTTAAATTCTTTAATCTTGTCGGCCTGCTCTTGCGTCAGCTGTCCGCCTGCAATCAGCTGGCTAACTTGCTCATTACTCGCGGCCATCAGCTGGCTAATCTGCTGCCTGCGGGTATCCACCTCTTGCGTCACCTGATCGCTCAGCTGCGTTTCGGCGGCGCTCACCTGCTTGTCCACTTCTTCGAGCGCGGCTTGATTCGCCTGCCCCACGTTGTAAAGATGCAGCGGAAAGGCCAGCACATAGACCAAGCCCAGCAGGCTAGAGAGCGCCATTGCCCAGAAGCGCGGATCTTGCCAGATGGCTCGACGCCCAGAGCCTTCTGCTGGCTCCAGGCCATTCGCGCCGCTATCCACGCCACAGCCTGTTAAAAACAGCACAATTCCGACCAGCGGCACAATGCCCCGATCGACAAACGAGGTGACAAAATCAATTTGCCACTGGCGGTCGCCAAATTGGTAGGGCATCGCCACCATCAAAATGTCAAACAGAGCCGCCAGCGTAATCACCAGACCCGCAATCTTCAGGATCCGGGCAACCGATACAGGCAGAGCGCGATTGCTAGAGATGTTTTTAGAGGTCATGGCAGAGATTTTGAACTCAATAGTGGCGGGAAACGTTGGCTAAAAAATGGTTCAAACAGCAGGCTTAGGCTTCATTAAAGCAGGATACTGTTCCCAAAGCAGCTAACTCCATAGCAGCCATTAGCCTGCGCCTAGAATGCCCGATTTCAATCATTGGTTCAACAGAAAGTTTCAGTCAAAAATTCAGCCGATCTGGCCAAACACATACCGCAATCTTAAGGAAATCGGATCGATTCTGGTAGGCTGAGCCAGAGTGACTACAGTAATTGAGGCGGCAAGTGAGTCAGACAGAACTACAGTCAGATCTACAGTAAGTCGAGATCGCAGGAGCAAGGCAATGACTGAACAGCAGGTCGAGGTTTTGGCAGATCGCGCGGCGCTGGTTGAACGGGCGCTACAGCTGGTTTTAGAACAGGCGCAGACCGCAATTGCCGAACGCGGCGTCTTTACGATTGCCTTAGCAGGCGGCAGCACTCCCAAGCCGCTCTATGAAGCCTTGGCTCAGCAGGATTTGTCTTGGAGCCAAGTGCAGGTGCTCTGGGGAGACGAGCGCTATGTGCCGCCCGATCATCCAGACAGCAACGAAGGCATGGCGCGTCGGGCTTGGCTAGAGCATGTGCCAATCCCGGCAGCCAATATTCACCCGATGCCGACCGATGAAGCCGAGCCAAGCCGAGCCGCTGAGCGCTATGAGCAGGAGCTGCTGAAGCTGTTTAATCTCTCTGCTGGCAGCTTTCCCCAGCTTGACGTGATTTTGCTAGGCATTGGTGACGATGGCCATACCGCCTCGCTGTTTCCGCAGACGGCGGCTCTAAAGGTGAAAGATCGATTGATTACAGTGGGCCACAAAGACGGACAGCCCCGGATTACCTTTACTGCGCCCCTCATTAACCAGGCGCGCTGCGTCATTTTTATGGCGACTGGAGCCAGCAAACAGCCCGCGTTGGCCGAGATTTTTGCCGCTGAGGCGGATGACATGAGCTATCCAGCCCGGTTGATTCAGCCTGCTGGGGCGCTCTGGTGGTTGCTCGATCAAGCGGCTGGCGCAAATTTAGCGGCTTGAGCAACTTATTTTAAGGAATCGGTGAGTCACAAGCTGTAGTTGCCAAAATTCAGTTTCAATTTAGTTCAATTTAGTCTGATTTAACAGACCAAATGCTGGATATAGCAGGCAGATGATGCGATAGCAGCACAAATTGGCGTATTGTGCTTTTTAGTGGTATTTGCCACCTATGGCTATTTGCAGTTTAGTTCACCACCCGTCGAGGCTTGAGGAAGAAGTTGCATGATTGTTTGTCCCAATTGCAGTCATCAGAACCCGGAGGCGGCAACTCAGTGCGAAGCTTGCTACACACCGCTCCCAGCCATGACTTCTTGCCCAAACTGCGGCGCAGCGGTGCAGACGGACGCCAGTTTTTGCGGTCAATGTGGCTTCAATATCCAGGCCGCTAAAGCATCTGCTCTCGCAGGCGAGCCATCGGCGGCTGTTGAGAGTTTTGCACCAAATTTTGCACCTGACTCAGCCAAACTCAGCATTCCCCCCCTAGCTTTATCTATGCAGCCTGAAGCACCCCAGCCTGAACAATCTCCGCCTGAACTACCACAGATTAATCTCCCTGATCCACCCGAAGCTAGCCCGGAGGTTGCACCTGCTATGGAGCCAGATTTTGCCCTTGCCCCTGCTGCGCCAAGCTCTTCTAGCGCCTCCCAAACCCAGCTGCAAACGCAGTCTGCCCAGCTGCTGCATGTGCAGACCAACAGCCTAGTCGAGCTACCCAGCACGCTGGCGGTGATTCATCTGGGCAAGCCCAACGACCGCATCCCGCCTGATGTCGATGTTTCGGGCTATCCGCATTCTGAAATTGTCTCGCGGATTCATGCCGATATCCGAGTCGAAGGCGATATTTACTACATTGAAGATGTGGGCAGCTCAAATGGTACCTACATTAACAATGCGCCCTTGCCCAGCGGCAATCGCCACCGTCTGCGCCCCGGCGATCGAATTGCGCTCGGCAAGGGCGATAAAGTTACCTTTTTGTTCCAAATGTCTTAAGGCTGCGTGGGTTGGCGACTAGAAAGCGCCAGACAGCACCAGACAGCATAGGATATAAAGAGGCTGACGCTTCTGGCAATCTAGCGGCGGCTCTGTAGTCTAAAAACAGCTTCTAACGTATAGTGCCTGTGTGATCATTCTCTCTCTGCTGCACCCGATTAAGCAAATTCCAGTTCAGCTCTGGACGTTTCCCCATGAGTCTGTGATCCGCATTGGGCGAGCCACAGATAACCAGGTGATTCTGTACAGCGCTGTGGTGTCGCGACGGCATGTCGAGCTGCGGCGCAGTGGCTTGACCTGGGAAGTCACCAATTTGGGCACCAACGGCACCTATCTAGACGGCAAACGGATTAATCAAACCGCCCTGATGGATGGAGCTGTGATTCGTCTCGCCCGCTCTGGCCCTAATATCCAGGTGCGAATTGGTGAAGCCGCCTATCGCGAGATGCTGGAGACCATGCCTGCAAACCTAATGGGGCATCAGCGTGCTGAAGAGCCAGCGCTGCCGACTGAAATTACCAGTCGTCCCGCTCTAGACGAAGTCTCTGAACTGGATGACTCTAAGATCGAGCCAACTGAAGCCAGCTTTGACTTCGACGACTTTTAACTTCAACGACTTTTAACTCGCGCTTTTAGCCCACCTTTTTCCGCCTGGGTCGCTATGCAAATTTATTTAGATCACAGCGCTACAACACCTCCTCGCGCCGAAGTGATTGCGCTGATGCAGTCTGTCTTGGCCGAGCAGTGGGGCAATCCTTCTAGCCTGCATGACTGGGGCGCTAGAGCCGCAACTGTGCTGGAGCGATCTCGAATACAGGTTGCCAGTCTGCTCAACAGCTCACCCGAAACCATCCTCTTCACCTCTGGCGGCACAGAGTCAAACAACCTGGCGATTTTGGGGGTGGCCAGACGGTATGCCCAGCCCCAGCATATGGTGATTTCTAGCGTTGAGCATTCTGCGGTTTCAGAGCCAGTCCGGAGGCTGGAGCAGCAGGGTTGGCGCGTCACTCGTCTGCCGGTGGATCAATCAGGGCGAGTCGATCCGCTCGATTTACAGGCGGCCTTGATGCCCGATACGGCGCTGGTTTCGGTGATCTACGGCCAGAGCGAGGTGGGAACGCTTCAGCCGATTCAGGCGCTGGGGCAGCTAGCGCGGGCGCATGGAGCTTTGTTTCATACCGACGCTGTGCAGGTGGCTGGACGCTTGCCGATTGATCTGCAAACTTTACCGGTCGATCTGCTCTCGGTTTCTAGCCACAAGCTCTATGGGCCGCAGGGAGCCGGGGCACTCTATCGCCGCGCTGGAATTGAGCTAGTACCGCTGCTGGCGGGCGGTGGTCAGGAGTGGGGCGAGCGATCTGGGACGCAGGCATTGCCGAACATCGCGGGCTTTGGGCTGGCCGCCGCGCTGGCTGAGCAGGAAATCAGTCTGGAAGCACTGCGCTTGACTCGGCTGCGCGACTCGCTGTTTGATCAATTGGATAATCTGGAAGCCCTAGCCGTGACAGGCGATCGCTGGCATAGGCTGCCGCATCACGCCAGCTTCTACCTGCGCTCCGCCGACGGCGAGCAGATCAGCGGCAAAACGCTGGTGCGGCAGCTAAATTTGGCCGGAATTGGCATCAGCTCTGGCTCAGCCTGCAACAGCGGCAAGCTCTTGCCTAGCCCTGCCTTGCTGGCAATGGGATATAGCGAGCGAGCCGCCAAATCTGGGATTCGGCTGTCGCTGGGGCAGAGCACAACCCAGGCTGATATTGACTGGACGGTAATCGCCTTGAAGCAAGTGATTGAACGATTGTCGCCGAGGCTGTCGCTCTGCTGAACCGATTGAGCCCAAAAAGTTGGAGTGCAGCTCTGATGGTTTTCTGGGTAATATGTTTGGACAGCGACTTTTACTAAGACGGGTTTTGACTGTCTGCCCTAGCCTCACCGCTCCCTCAATTTGATTTCCTCATTTTTAAGCGCCCACATGCAGACCGCTGCCTTTAGCGAACTTTTTCCACTGTTTAATGCAGCCAGCCCTGAGACGATTGACTGGCTGCTCTCAATCGCGGTTGAGCATGACTATCCTGCCGACCGCGCCGTGCTGATGGAAGATGCCTGGGGCAACGCCGTGTACTTCATCGAGTCAGGCTGGGTGAAGGTACGGCGGCATGGCGGCGAAGAGGTGAATACGCTGGCGATTTTGGGGCAGGGCGATTTTTTTGGTGAGATGGCGATCTTAGACGAGTCGCCCCGCTCAACTGATGTGGTAGCGCTCTCGGCGGTGCATCTGTTCAGCATTTCGGCGCAGCGCTTCATCCAAACTCTGTTTCGCGACTCGCAGCTGCATCACCGGATGCTACAGCTGATGGTGCGTCGCCTGCGCCAGACCAACTATCGGTTTCAGCTGCGTCATCAGCCGCCTGCGATCAAGCTGGTAAATACGCTGGTGACGCTGGGCGAAAGCTACGGATCGCCTAGCGAACATGGCACCGAAATCTACAACATTTCGGCTAAAGATCTGGCAGATGTCAGCGACATTACAGTGGAAGAAGCCACCAAAATTATGGAAAAGCTGGTCAGCAAAGGCTGGATTCGGATCGCGCCGGGGCGGCAGGCGATTTATATGGTGCATCTGAAGCAGCTGAACCATATTGCTGGACGCAGCTAGTCAGGCTGCCTGATCAAATTGTCGAATTTGGGCGAGAGCTGATAGGGTTGAACCACGCCTAATCACTCGCCCAGTTACCAGTTGATTCACCATGACAGAAACCACCCAAATCCGCCCGGTTATTGCAGTTCAACCGCGTCTCAGCCTGCATTATTGGGTGGCAATGCCGCAGCCAGAGTCTCATCTGCTGGAGGTGACGCTGCAAGTCAGCGGTTGGAACGCGCCGCAGCTCGACTTAAAAATGCCTGTCTGGACACCCGGATCTTATCTGGTGCGCGAATATGCGCGGCATGTCCAAAACTTTCAGGTTTGTCAGCCGCAGCAGCGCTGGCGGAAGCTGGCCAAAAACCACTGGCAGATTGAGACCGCGGGCGTGAGCGAGGTGACGCTGCGCTACCAGGTGTTTGCCAATGAGCTGACGGTACGCACCAATCACCTAGACGCCAGCCATGCTTTCTTCAACGGCGCGGCGCTGTTTTTCTATCTGCCCGGATGGCAGCAGCAGCCGATCCGAGTCACCATACAGCCGCCGCCAGATTGGCAAATTGCCACCGCGCTGCCGCCCGTGCCAGATCAGGTCAACAGCTTCGAGGCCGCTAATTTTGATCAGCTGGTCGATTCACCGTTTGAAATTGGCCTGCACCAGCGCTATGAGTTTGAATCGTTGGGCAAGCCGCATCAGCTGGTGATTTGGGGACAGGGCAATACCAATCCAGCCCGGATTGTCGCCGACACCCAGAAAATTATTCAGGTCGAGGCCGAAATCTTCGGCGGCTTGCCCTACGAGCAGTATCTGTTCATTCTGCACCAGACGGCTCAGGGCTTCGGCGGGCTAGAGCATAAAGATTCTTGCGCCTTGATCTATCCGCGCTTTAGCTTCCGCTCAGAAGAAGGCTATCAGCGGTTTATGCAGCTGGTGGCGCATGAGTTTTTCCACCTCTGGAACGTCAAGCGGATTCGTCCTAAAGGGCTAGAAGTTTTTGACTATGACGCCGAAAACTATACGCCTTCGCTCTGGTTTAGCGAAGGTACCACCAGCTACTACGACGTGATGCTGCCGCTGCGCGCCGGCATCTATGACGCCCAAACCGGGATCAAGCTGCTGGGCAAAGAAATCAGCCGCTATTTGACCACGCCCGGTCGGCAGGTGCAGATGCTGGGCGAGTCTAGCTTTGACGCCTGGATCAAGCTCTACCGCCGCGACAGCAACAGCGACAACAATCAGATTTCTTACTATCTCAAGGGTGAAATGTTCTCCCTGATCTTGGATCTGCTGATTCGAGCCAGACATGAGAACCGCCGCTCGCTGGATGACGTGCTGCGGCAGCTCTGGCAGCAGTTTGGCCAACCCGAAGTTGGCTTCACGCCGGAGCAGCTGCAAGCGGCAATTGAATCGGTAGCCGGGATTGAGCTGAGCGTGCTGTTTGAACATTGTCTAAATAGCACGCTGGAGCTGCCGCTGGAGCAATATCTAGAGCCGTTTGGGCTGCGAATTTTGCCCGAAAGCACCGATAATGCACCGCCTTATCTGGGGCTGACAATGGCTGAGGGGAGTCGCAATCTGATTCGCTTTGTCGAGTTTGGCTCTCCTGCCCAACAGGCCGGGATTGACCCAGACGATGAGCTGCTGGCGATTGACGGCCTCCGGGTGAAAGGATCTCAGCTGGCCGAGCGCTTGAACAACTACCAGCCCCAAGATACAATTCAGCTCACGCTGTTTCATCAAGACGAGCTTCGCAGCTACTCGGTGAGGCTGGCCGCACCGCGCCCTAAGAGCTATCAGCTAGTGGCCGTGGAAGCGCCCTCTGAGGCGCAGTCTCGCAATTTTGCTGGATGGATGGGGGCATCGCTGGCCAGTCTGAATCAGGGTCTGAATCAGGGCTGAGGTAAAGTTTATCGGTTGCTTCCCTCAAAATCTGTCATTTCGCCAGATTCAGGAGTAGGATGTCAGCTGTTATTCTTTACTTTTGCTGAGAGTTGCTGGATGGTTGGGATCAGCTGATTGGGGTAAGCTATGGCCGAAGACTACAGAACGCCTGATCGTCGTAATCAGCCTGCCAAACGGCGAGTAAGGCCGCCACAGGACAGCTTGCCCGCTGCCGAGAGTCCTGCTGCCCCAATTCACGCGCCTAAATCCCGCCGCCTGCGCCTGCCTCGCAGCTGGCTGTTTTGGGGAGGGGCAACCGTGATCGTCTTTAGCGGTCTGGGAATTCTATCGGCGACCGCTCTGCTCAGGTTGCCTAATCTCCCCGACTGTCCGGCTGTCTTTTGGCCAACTGCTTCGGCCTCTCTGCGGCTCTATTGCGCTCAGCTGGCTGCCGAAAGACGCACGCCCAAAGATCTGCTGCGAGCCATTTCGCTGGTGGATGCGCTGCCGCAGGATCACCCGCTGCGCCCAGAAATTAATCACAACATTCAGCAATGGTCAACCGAAATGCTGGCTCTGGGCGAAGAATCGTTTCAGGCGGGTGACTTAAAGGAAGCGATTGCCACCGCCAAAAAAATTCCCAAGGATAGCTCGGTCTATCAGCAGGTGGAGCCGAAAATTGGCGCGTGGGAGGCTGTTTGGAGTAAGGCAGAGGGGATCTATCAACAAGCGGAAGGGGAGCTAAAAGAACAGAATCTGCGGCAGGCGTTTCAGACTGCTACCCAGCTATTGGGCATTGGCAACCAGTTCTGGGAAAACACCAAATACCGCGAGCTGAATGATCTGATCACCACTACGCGGCTTGACAGCAACAAAATCGACAAGGCCAAAGGGCTTTCCGATCAGGGCGGGCTAACCAACTTGGTTGCGGCCATTAAGCTCATAGAAGAGATCCAGCCAGAGAGCTACTTGTTTTCGCGCGCCCAGGATCTGATCTCAAAATTTGGCCGAGCAATGCTTGACTTAGCCGATGCCGCGCTGGATCGACGCGATTACGACCAGGCGCTGAAGATCACCGGCCAGATTCCCGACAAGGCCAAGCTCCAGAATGAAATCCGCGACTTTAACATGATTGCCGAGGCGCATTCCCAAGCCTGGAGCGGCACTGTTCCAGGACTAGAAGCCGCCATTGTCGCCGTACAGCGAATCAAGCGCGATCGGCCACTTTACGGCAAAGCTCAGCTGCTAATCAGCCTCTGGCAGGCTGAAATTCAGGATGTGGCCGTGCTAGATCGGGCCAAGCAGCTGGCTCAGCCCGGTGCGGCAGGAGATTTGAGCGCCGCTATTGCCGCAGCGCAGCGCATCCCTTATGGCAATCCGCTGCGCCAGCAGGCCGAAAAGTCGATCCAGCAGTGGCAAGCCCAAATTGAAACCGCCGAAGATCAGCCCTATCTTGACCGCGCCGAACAAATGGCCAGCAGCGGCAACCTGCAAGCCGCCATCAGCGAAGCCAGCCGGATTAGTCCCGGACGTTCTCTCTACAACCAAGCCGGTCAGCGGATTGACGAATGGACGAGCCAGATTCAGCGTTCGCAAGATCAGCCGCAGCTCGATCGGGCAAGGCAGCTGGCCAGCAGCGGCGATTTGGCGGGAGCCATCCGCGTTGCCCAGCAGATTGGCACAGGGCGGGCGCTAGCCTCAGAAGCCGAGACTGAAGTTGAGCGCTGGTCAGAGCAATTGCAGCAGACGCAAGATCAGCCTCGTCTGGTTCAAGCCCGTCAGCTGGCGCGTCAAGGCAACCGAGAGGCCGCCATTCGGCTGGCTGAGCAGATTGGCTCAGACCGCGCCCTCTACCAGGAGGCTCAGGCCGAAATTCAGACCTGGCGCGGCCAAAACCAGGGCGAAGATCAGCTGACTCAGGCTTACAATGCCGCCCGCATCGGCAGTCCGGCTATGCTGGCCACAGCCATTGACATGGCCAATCAGGTGCCTGACGACAACTCAGCCCGCGCCGAAGCTGACCGCATGGTTGATCAGTGGAGCTACCAGCTATTGCGGCTGGCTCAGGCTCAGGCTGACTTTAACCTAACCGATGCCATAGGGATTGCGAATCAGATTCCGGCCAACAGCGCGGCCTATGATGCGGCTCAGCGCGAGCTTCAGGCTTGGCATCAGCGTCGGTAGTTTTGTTTGACTACTAGCCACAGCTAGCTATAGTAAGCCTCGTACCATTCGACAAAGCGCGCAATGCCCGTCTCGATTGGCGTTGTGGGTCTAAAGCCTACGTCACGCATTAAGTCATCCACATCGGCATAGGTGATTGGCACGTCACCGGGCTGCATTGGCAAAAAGTTCTTTTGGGCGGTTTGCCCCAGGGCAGTTTCCACCACTTCAATGAACCGCGTCAGCGTCACAGGCCGATTGTTGCCGATGTTATAAAGCTTGTAGGGTGCGCCAACTGCCGGAGCCGGAGCCTGCCGCATGACGCGCAGAACGCCTTCAATTACATCGTCAATGTAGGTAAAGTCACGCTGCATGTCGCCATGGTTGTAAACATCAATCGGCTGGCCTGCCTTGATTGACTTGACAAACTTAAAGTAAGCCATATCAGGCCGTCCCCAAGGGCCATAGACCGTGAAAAAGCGCAGGCCGGTGGTGGGAATTTGGTAGAGGTGGCTGTAGGTGTAGGCCATCAGCTCGTTGGCTTTTTTGGTGGCCGCATAGAGCGAAATTGGGTGATCAACGCTGTCGCTGGTGGCAAA
This sequence comes from Synechococcales cyanobacterium PMM_0073, assembly GCA_949127695.1. Taxonomy (GTDB): domain Bacteria; phylum Cyanobacteriota; class Cyanobacteriia; order Elainellales; family Elainellaceae; genus Elainella. Next base: position 6,034 of record CASBQH010000319.1, on the reverse strand, counting down.
GGGCACTTTCGGGTTGACGCCATAGACGGAGCTAGAGGAAGCGTAGACCAAATGCTGCACCTGCTGCTGCCGACAGCCTTCGAGCAGGTTGACAAAGCCAATCAAATTGCTGTCGGCATAGGCATGAGGATTGCTGAGCGAATAGCGCACCCCAGCCTGCGCCGCCAGATTCACCACGCAGTCAAACTGATGCGCCTCGAATAGCTGCGCCATCCCGGCTCGGTCGCTCAAATCGAGATACTGGAAGTGGAATCCGGGCTGTGCCTGAAGCCGAGCCAAGCGAGCCTTTTTGAGATTGACATCGTAATAGTCGTTCAGGTTATCGATGCCGTGAACCTGAATTCCTTCGCTCAGCAGTCTTTCTGCTAAGTAGTAGCCAATGAAGCCCGCAGCGCCGGTGACAAGTACTTGCATAGTCTTTAATCAACTCAGGTAAATCAGCAGACCAATTCTGGCCTGCCTCTAGAGTTGCCAGAAACAGCCCAAAATGATCAGCCTCAAATGGCCAGATCCGTCAAAGCGAGCTAAAGTTTCAGCGCTTGCAAAATATCTTGAGCATGGCTTTCAGTTTGAATGCTGGTGTAGACCTGGCTAATTTTGCCGCTGCCGTCAATCACATAGGTGACGCGCTTAGCATAGCCGCCGCCATCCACATCATAGGCTTTGGTGATGGTGCCATTCACGTCAGCCAGCAGCGGAAACGGCAGGCTAAATTTGTCAGTAAACTGCTGGTGCGATGCCTCGCTGTCCATGCTCACCCCCAGCACCACAGCATCTTTGCCCTGGTAGTCGCCGTAGGCATCTCGAAAGCTGCAAGCTTCTTTGGTGCATCCCGGCGTATCGTCTTTGGGATAAAAATAGAGCACGACTGTTTTGCCCGCAAAGTCGGAGAGAGAAACCGGGCTACCGTTGGTGTCGTTGACGGTGAAGTTTGGTGCGGTATCACCTACTGATAAAGGCATAGTTGTTTCCTGCGGTATTGCTTAATCCTTGATCTACGATACATCGCTCAAACAGTATCAGCTTGAGCTGACCTTTCTGCAAGCTGAACTTTGCAGGCCGAATTTGGGCGTTATTCAGCCTGCTGCAAAATCCAGTCCAGCAAAATTGGGTTGACCTGATCGGGCGCTTCGTCTTGCGGGCAGTGGCCAACCCCCGGCAGCGAGATAAATTTTTGCACGGCTGGGTAGTCAGCAAATTTACGGCCTTGGGCAACCGGCTCCCAGGGATCAGCTTCGCCCCAAATCACCAGCGCCGGACAGGGCAGCGCCGCCAAAAGATCTTCGGGCAAGGGGCCTTGCGAGTAGCGCGTAAAGGCCAAAAATACATCGGCTGCGCCCGGATCGGCAGCAGGCTGCATCAGCAGTTCGACTAATTCATCAGTGACAGCTTCAGGATTGCCGTAAGCCTGGAGCAAAATTTTTCGCACGGTCTTGGGTTTGGCCAATAGCCTAAAAAAGCCCTGCCCCAGTGGCCGAATTCCCAGCAAATTTTGCAGAATTGGCGTACCGATTCGTTTCAGCCAGGGCTGCTCGGCGCGGCGACGATCATGCAGCAGCCTGAGTGAGCAGTTGAGCAGCGCCACGGCTTTGATTTGCTCAGGCGCAGTCACAGCGGCCTGCATCGCCACAATGCAGCCGACTGAGTTGCCTACGACAAAGGCTGAACTGCCCACAACTTCACGACAAAAATCTAACAGCTGCTCGCTCCAGGTCGTGAAATTGTAGTCAACAGGCGCTCCGGGACTAGGCTTGGCCGAACCGCCGAAGCCCACCAGATCAATGGCAAAAACGCGACAGCTCTGCGCCAACACCGGAATATTTTTGCGCCAGTGCCCCCAAGAAGCTCCAAATCCATGCACTAGAACCACCGCTGGCCCAGTTTGGCCTGCTGTCTGATAGCAAATTGGCAAGCCCTGCCAATGCCAATTTTGCGGCTGATTCCGTAAAGGAGTCGGTGAAGCTGCTGCCATAAAACTACTGCCCGCTATTTATAGATCACCCCTATATCGTAGAGTAGGCATTCCTTAGGGCAGGCTTTGGCTCAAGCTGCCTGTGAGCTGCTGCGTGAGTCCGCCATATCGCGAATCAGCCAGGTGCGGGCGCTGATGTAGTCGTACATGAGGCAGACTTCTTCACCGCTTAGCAGCACCTTGCGAGAGATCCGCTGGAGCAGAAGCTTGACGAGTGCCGTATCTGGCAGAGTTAGCAGATCTTTAATCTGTGTCTCTTCCACCACATCCCAGACCAGTCTGAGCACAGAGGAGTCCATAAACATTACTCCGTCGTTCGTTATTGGGCTATGAGGAATTTAACATTTCCTTTAGATTCACAGAAGCCCTGGCCGCGAATCTCTATGAGTCGCAACTAAGCGATAGATTTCTTAAATAACTGTAATATTTTCGGGCTGCGATTGAACCGAGGCAATCAGCGTCCGATGCCGCTGACTATTGCAGAACAGAGCAGGCTGAGCAAACCCTGCCGCCATGATCGCCTGCTCCAAATTCAGCGCAAAGTACTGATCTAAATAAGGCTCAGTGCTTTTGAGCAGCGTCAAAATATAGGGCGGCATCTTGGCATAGACCTCAGAGCCAGGATTCATATCCATAATTGCCAAATGCCCGCCGGGACGCAGAACGCGACGAGCTTCCCGCAAAATCTTAATGGCGGCAGTCTGCGGCAGTTCGTGAAACATCAGGTGCGCTGAGACGAGATCAAAACTGGCATCTGGGCAGCCTGTGGCTTCGGCGGCAGCATGAACCCAACGAATCCTCGCGCCCTGACGCTGCGCCTGATATTGCGCCACGGCTAGAAAATAGGGCGACAGATCGACGCCTGTAATTTGCGCCTGCGGGTAGAGCGCTTGGAGCGCAAAGCTGCTCATGCCAACGCTACAGCCAAGATCTAAAATATCTTGTGGATCAAGCGAGATTTCCTGTTTTAGCAGCGCATGAAAGCTCTGCCGCAGCATGGCATCGCCTTTTGCCCCCGCTTCTGGCCAGATTCGGGCATGGACGGCATGAGCCGCAACTTCCACTTCCATCGCCGCCTCCCAGCTCAGGTTGCCCTGTTCATAGGCATGAAACGAAGTCAGGTAATAGTTGGGATAGACCAAGCTCGCAGACTGTAGTTCTGCTAGTTCTCGATCCCAGTCAGTGGAAAACTCGGTAGAAAATTGGGCGTTGCTTTGGCGCGAGCGCAGCGCCTGCACTTCTTGCCGCCAATACACCCCAATCGACTCAGCTCGATTGATCATCATGCTGCGTGCCTGATGTTTGGCTAAGTCGGCCAGAGGTTTTACAGCCAAAATTCCGTTGACAAATTGAGATGCTAAGCTAGGCATATTCACTCCAGAAGCCTTTGCTGTTAATTTTACAGCTCTGGTTACAGCTCTGAATAATCCTCAACTTTTGCAGCAGCGGGCAATTGGCAATCACTCGGAAATGATATTGCTTGAATTGCAGCTTGAAACGAGCTTTTTGTTCACCCGGCTCACCGCTTGAGCTAGCTCAAGTCCAGCATGGCCCAGCATCGCTAGAAATGTCCGATTCAGCATTTGAGTAGGTTTTGTCGCCCTAACGATAGCCAGATTCAGAGCCAGTTACAGTGAGGCTACCCCACTCGCCTCAGTTTGCCACCCCTGCACCGCCGCAAAACCAGCGCTGGCCTCGTGCTGATTGAACCCCACGAGGCCAGCGCTGATTTGATCTGTGAACTGCTGCTGGCTGCTAACGCCAAGCGGTCGGCCAGCCGCCGCCGCTATGAGCTAGCCGTTTGAGCTGCCAGAAGCTGCTTGAGCTTTTCGAGATCCTGTGCCCAGCGCGGATCGGGCTGTACTGCGTCGCTATCCCCTGCCGTCTGTTTGCGAGCGGCTGGCTTACCGCCCTTGCTGCGCTTGCTGGAGCCAGCCTCAGGCTCTGGGGCTTCGCTGTCTTCCTTGCCCTTCGCTTTGGGCTGAGCCACCTCAATTTTTAGCGGGCTTTCGTTGAGCAGGTAGCCATCAAATTTTTCGATGATTTGATTGGCCTCCGCTTCGTCCTTGGCCGTGATAAACCCAAAGCCCCGACATTTGCCAGTCTTGCGATCAGTAATCACTTTGGTCGTGTTTGCACTCTCAAATTCGGCAAATACGGACTCTAGCTCTTGGCGCTCAATGTCCTTTGGCAAATTACCAATGTAGAGACGAATAGACATGGAAAAGATACCTCCAGACAATCTAATTAAGAGACGGCTAAAAATGGATGACTTGAATCAAAAATTGAGCGATGCAGACTGACAACATAAAAATTATCTCGGGCAGGATAAACGCCAGCGGTTCACCCATTCAATTCTGCGAAATCTGGTTCGCTGATCAGCCAAGAAACTCTCACCCTCAATCATCCTACTGGTGAACCTGCTTTCTACAAAGGGTGTAAAATTGCAGGTCAAGCTTATATAAGCTTTTTTAATCAATATTTCATATACTAAAATGCAAAAATTACATAATTAACCCGTCAACTCATCCTTTCGGACGATGATACCGGAACGATTTGCAGAGACGACCGCAAAATCGAGTTAAAGAATTAAATTTTTGGTGCTGATGCGAGTTTACCAATCATTTGTGCCACTCACTACGGTATCACGCGATTGAGGACATAACCACCGTCTGGGCGTGAATTTCCAGGAAAAATTTATCTAGAGTTTGAATTTACAAAACTCAATTAACGAATCGATGCGCTGCCTCTGATTAACCTGACGCAGTGAGGCCAAACAACCGTGATAAAAGCCAGCCAATAGATGGCTGGCCAAACTCGCTGTGTTGGGAGGAGATAACTCGATACCTGGAGGCACTGCTGCTGTCGCAGGCCGCTGTTTTTTAAAACTGCGTCTGGCCAGTCCCAGGTTTCGTGTAACAAGACTGTAACATTTTTGCGAGGCAATTACAATAAATCGTTACATGATCCGCAAGATGGCTGAGCGGCTAGAGCTAGAGCTAGCCGTTTTTCATCGCCCGCTGGATCTCTCGATCGCTTTGCTTCCGCTTCAGGGTTTCGCGCTTGTCATGCAGCTTTTTGCCTTTGGCTAAGCCCAGCGTCAGCTTTACCCAGCCCCGCTTCAAGTACATTTTCAGCGGCACTAGCGTCAAGCCTTTTTGTTCAACTTGGCCAATCAGCTTGCGGATTTCCTGGCTATGCAGCAGCAGCTTGCGGGTGCGGCGCGGCTCGTGATTCACAATTTGGCTAGAGGTGGAATGCGGCGAAATATGCACGTTATGCAGCCATGCCTCGCCGTTGCGGATCAGGGCAAAGCCATCGCGCAGGTTGGCCTTGCCTTGCCGAATCGACTTGACCTCGGTGCCGCGCAGCTCTACGCCGACTTCGTAAGTCTCTAATATTTCATATTCAAATCGCGCCTGTCGGTTGTCGGCTACTAGCCTGTAGCCATCGTCTGAGTCACTCATGCGGGTCTTGTTGAATAAAATCTTGGTTAAAGCCTGGAGGGGCGCTGGGCTATTCTGCTACAATGCACCATTCATGCAGCTCATAGTCAATGCAGCCGTTTTGTACCAGCGGATCTTGGGCAATGATTGCCTGGGCTTGGAGCAGATCGTCCGCTTCAAACAGCAGCATGCCGCCGCCCCGCTCGCGCCAATAGCCTGTTTTGGCGCGGTAGCCGTTCTGGATGAGCTGGCTGACGTAGGCGAGATGGGCAGGCACGTACTGGTCAAAAACTGATTTGTCTACGATGCCTTTTTCAATTTTGACAAACCAAGGCATGAATTGACCTCTGCTCACCGCCCGCCAATCAGAACTCCAGGATACCTCAAATCAAAAGCTGGCAAGGTAAAACTAGAGGAAAAGCCTCAGCGCCTTCACCCGCCTTAAATCCTATGCCTCGAACTGCCTTAATGCGGTTGATCCGCCGCGCTTACCAACTCTCGCAAGCCTCTGCTCAGCGGCAGATTCCAGTGGCTGAACTGGCCGAAATCCAGCAGGTTTCTCGCAGGCAGGTGCTGCAAGGGCTAACGGCTGGCGCGGTGGGATTAGGCGTCAGGT
>CASBQH010000318.1 GCA_949127695.1 Synechococcales cyanobacterium PMM_0073 | reverse complement strand
GCTGTTAATCGCGGTGGCCATCTTTAGCTTCGTGCTGCTCAGCCTGTCGCCGATTGACCCCATTGATGCTTATGTCGGCGCTGATATGCTGCAAATTAGCCCAGAGCAGCGTGAGATTATCGCCGCTCGCTGGGGCTTGGATCAGCCGCTGCTCACTCGCTTTGGGCTTTGGCTGGGGCAGTTGGCGAGCGGCAATCTGGGCATGTCGATGATTTTTAATCAGCCGGTCTCGGCTGTGATTGGCAGCCGCTTCCAAACCTCTCTGCAAATGCTAGCGATTGCCTGGTTGTTTTCTGGCGGGCTCGGCTTGACGATGGGCGTGCTAGCAGGCGCGCGCGAAGGCTCCTGGCTTGACCGCGCCATCCGCTTTTATGCCTATACGCTGGCCTCTTCGCCTACCTTTTGGGTGGCACTGCTGCTGCTGATTGTCTTCTCGGTTTCGCTGAAGCTGACGCCCATTTGCTGCGCTACACCGCCGGGGGTGCTGGCGCAGGATGTCACAGTCTGGCAGCGGCTGCATCATCTGATTCTGCCTGCCGCGACGCTCAGCATTATTGGCGTGGCCAATATCGCCCTGCATACGCGCCAAAAGCTGATTGAAGTGCTCCACAGTGACTACGTTCTGTTTGCCCGCGCTCAGGGCGAGAGCCTCACGGGCATCATCCGGCATCACGGACTGCGGAACATTATTCTGCCAGCTCTAACGCTGCAATTTGCTTCGTTGAGCGAACTGTTCGGCGGCTCGGTTCTGGCTGAGCAGGTGTTTTCTTATCCCGGCTTGGGCAAAGCGACCGTTGAAGCCGCGCTGCGGAGTGATGTGCCGCTATTGGTGGGCATTGTGTTTTTCAGCGCGCTGTTTGTCTATACGGGCAACACAATTGCTGATCTCACCTATCAAATTGTCGATCCGCGGATTCGGCTTGGCAGATCCTAGCGCTTTACCCTTCCCAATTTTATATGGCTCCAATTTTATATGGCTGCTCCCGTTCTCTCTCGTCGTAAATCGATTCGCTTTAATCGTCGTCAGATCACGCTCGGCTCGATGGCCCTTTGCCTGGTTTTTCTACTGCTGATTGGGTTGAGCAGCTGGCTGATTGGCGAGGCTGGACTCGATCCTGTCTTGACGCAGCGCAATCAGCCGCCCAATTGGGCACATCCGTTTGGCACAGACTGGCTAGGGCGCGATATGCTGACTCGATCGCTGCATGGCATGTCTCTCAGCCTGCGGATTGGCTTGCTGGCCGCCAGCTTTAGCGCCATTATCGGCACTGGCTTGGGGCTAATTTCGGGCACGCTGGGCGGCAAAGTCGATGCGGTCATCACCTGGATAATTGATGTCTTCTTCAGCCTGCCCCATCTCGTCTTGCTGATTATGATTGCCTTTGCGGTGGGCGGCGGGACAAAGGGCGTGGTGATTGCCGTGGCGCTGACGCACTGGACGAGTCTGGCGCGCGTGATTCGAGCTGAAACGCTGCAAGTGAATAGTTCTAACTACGTGCAGCTCTCGCATCGCTTGGGACGCTCGCCCGTTTGGATTGCCCGCCATCACATGCTGCCGCATGTCGTTCCACAGCTCTTAGTCGGCTTGGTTCTGCTGTTTCCCCATGCGATTTTGCATGAGGCCGCCCTGTCGTTTATTGGCATTGGACTATCGCCCCACACCCCAGCAATCGGGATCATTTTGGCGGAGTCGATGCGGAATCTTTCGACGGGTTACTGGTGGGTAGGCGTACTGCCCGGACTGCTGCTGCTGCTGGCGGTCAAAGCATTTGACATTCTGGGTGAAAATCTGCGGATGCTGATTGACCCTAAAACCAGCCAGGAATAGCCATGCTCTCAGTAGAGAACTTAAGCATCACCTTCTCCATGTATGATCGCGGTCTAGCGCAAAAGCAGCTGACGGTGATCACAGATCTGGCGCTGGACGTGCAGGCAGGCGAGGTGATGGCCATCGTTGGGGCTAGCGGATCGGGCAAAAGCCTGCTGGCTCATGCCATCTTGGGGATTTTGCCCGATAACGCCAAAGTCAGCGGCAGCATCTGGTTCAAAGGCGACCTGCTGACGCCTCAGCGTTCGAGTCAGCTGCGCGGCAAGGCGATTGCTCTAATTCCGCAGTCGATTGGCTATCTTGATCCTTTAATGCAAGTAGGTCGGCAAGTCCAGAGAACTGCCCAGCTCAGCGGTTTATCTGCGTCAGATGCAAAAGCAGCCGTCAATCGCACCTTTGATCGCTATGGATTAGCAGCAGCCGTCCAGCGACTCTATCCGTTCCAGCTATCAGGCGGGATGGCGCGTCGCGTCTTGGTCGCTACTGCTGTGGTGGCTCAGGCAGAGTTGGTAATTGCCGATGAACCGACGCCCGGTTTGCATCCTGATGTGGTGGCTGAAACGCTGAGCCATCTGAGCCAGCTTGCCTCCGAAGGCAAAGGCGTGATTTTGATTACGCATGACATTGAAGCAGCGCTACAGATTGCCGATCGCGTTGCTGTTTTCTATGCCGGAACCACGGTTGAAATTACCCCCGCATCAGACTTCTACAGCGGCAAAATTCGCCATCCCTACACGCAGGCGCTGTGGCGAGCGCTGCCGCAAAACGACTTCATTGCGGTTGCTGGCAGTCAGCCTAGCCCAGATGCCTTGCCAAATGGCTGCCTGTTTAGCGAGCGCTGCGCTGGGGTGACAGCAGAATGTCGGAGCGAACGTCCAGCATTTCGCCAAGTTCGTGGCGCGCCAGTGAGGTGTATCCATGCTGCTCGCTAAAGACCTATCCTTCCGCTATCCCCGACAGGACTGGATATTGCAGAATTTCAACATGGAGATTGCGCCCGGTGAAGTCGTGGGTCTGTTGGGGCCATCGGGGTTTGGCAAAACGACGCTGAGCAAATTGCTGGCCGGATATCTCAGCCCTACAGCAGGCGATGTGAGGGTCAATCATGCTCCGCTGCCCCGTTCCGGCTACTGCCCTGTTCAGCTAATCTTTCAAAACCCAGAATTGGCGGTTAATCCTCGCTGGCGAATTCAGCAAATTCTGGCCGAAAAGCAGATGCCTGAGCCATCTTTACTCGAAGCGCTGGGCATTCACTCCGGCTGGCTTAATCGCTATCCCCATGAGCTGAGCGGCGGCGAACTTCAGCGCGTTGCGGTGGCGCGTGTGCTCAATCCAGCGACAAGCTACCTGATCGCCGATGAAATGACGGCGATGCTCGATGCCAATACCCAAGCCTTAATCTGGCATCGGGTATTGGACTATGCGCTTGTGCAGAACCTAGGATTACTCGTGATTAGCCATGAAGCTGCATTAATTCAGCGCCTCTGTAATCGGGTGATCGATCTGGTGCAGGTTAGAGCGTCAGAGCGGTGGAAGGGGGCATGAACAATGCGTGCTGCTGCCAGCCGAGAGCGATTCGTCAGGTCAATTCTCTAAGTTCTTTATAGCTTTCATCACCTCATCGTCCCAATGTACGCCAAGCGGCTGATGGGTGAGTGACCCCCAATGATTGGACAGTTTAGGGGAGAAGCTAAGCTACAAATCCGGCTGAATCCTTGTTCTCTTTCCTATTTTCTTTTTATTCTAGCCTAAGTTCTCACTCTCCTTCCCTTCATAATGCACTTGATGCGGCATTCTGTAATCCAATACCTGATGATATCGCTCCCCATTATACCAATCCATCCATTCCCTCACCTCACTCTGCAATTCTATCCCATTCCTAAACTGCTTGATGTAAATTAACTCACACTTGATACTTCGCCATAACCGCTCAGCGAAACTTATCGGGGGAGAAGCTTCCCCCCGAGAGATTTCGCTCAATAAATATATTGTCCAAATATCGCCCTCTCCCATCCATACTGATACTAACTCCGACTGCTTTGAGGCAATCTGTAAACTCATTCGCTGTAAACTGACTCCCTTGGTCTGAATTGAAGATCTCAGGTGAAGTGTGCCGGGGGAAGCTTCCCCCGGCACACTTCACCTCTGGCCTGCCATAGCACTCCAACGCTTCTTGCAGTGCTTCTAGACAAAAGCTCACATCCTGAGACTCAATGCAGATAAGAAGCGCCGTTTATATCAATCGTGCTGCCCG
>CASBQH010000317.1 GCA_949127695.1 Synechococcales cyanobacterium PMM_0073 | reverse complement strand
GCTGAATTGGGCTGGGGGCTTGCCAGCAAATCTGCCAGCAAATCTGCCAGAAACAGATGCTCTGACTCCCGCTGGCGATAGGTGACGACTTCAGCATCGCAGAGCTGCTGGGTCAGCTTCAGCGTTTTTAGCTCTGCCCAGAGTCCACCGCAGGCAAATTTGCCCGTGGTTCCAGGCAGCAGAAAATACAGCTTTCGCATAGAGCTAGTCAAATCCCTGAGCCGTCAAGGAACTGTTCAATAATCCGGTCGTTCAGCTGACAGCTGGCTGTAACCAAGACAGGCAAGGCCGGAGCCGACTGCTGAAGCGCCTGCATCTGCTGCTCCAATGCCTCAATTCGATCGAGCAGCACCCGAATCACCTGCGCCTCTGAGTCTGGCAGCTGCGCGTGATCCAGCGGCCCTACCCGCTCCCCGGCTCGATAGACAATCCGCCCCGGAATGCCGACCACCGTGCAGTCAGAGGGCACATCGCGCAGCACCACCGAACCCGCCCCAATCCGCACGTTGTTGCCCAGCGTCAGATTGCCCAGCACCTTAGCGCCCGCCCCCACAATCACGTTTTCGCCCAGCGTCGGGTGGCGCTTGCCGGTTTCTTTGCCCGTGCCGCCCAGCGTCACGCCTTGGTAAATCAGCGCATAGTTACCAATAATTGCCGTTTCGCCAATCACCACGCCCATGCCATGATCGATAAAGACGCCTCGGCCAATCGTTGCGCCGGGGTGAATTTCGATCCCGGTTAAAAAGCGAGCAATATGGGAAATGAAGCGCGGCACAAACGGCAGATTCAGCTGATAGAGCTGGTGAGCAAACCGATAGAAAGTCAGCGCCTGCAAGCCGGGATAGCAAACCAGCACCTCCAGCCAGTTGCGAGCAGCGGGGTCGCGGTCAAAAATAATTCTGAAGTCATCCCTCAGCGTCGCCAGCACGGGTTTCAGCACAGGTATTGCCCCGAAAAAACTACCAGATCCAGGCTATTATATTTTCCGCCTATTTGCTTGAGAAAACGCTGAGAAATCGCAGATAGTCGCGGCAAATAGCCCAGCCAATATCTCGGCCAGACAGGCTAAGATGCCAGCATAGGGTTCTGGTTTTTGGCATGTTTAAGTACGACCCTCGGCTCTGTCTACCCTCCTCTGAAGAACTGCCCGATTCAGACGATATGCCTGTGGATAATGAACTGCAAGACTTGATGCCGGGGGCACTCAAAGCCGTGCTGGCCAGAATTTGGGCTGAGCGCCAGGACTGGTTTTTCGGCGTCGATATGGGCATTTACTACGATCCTGATTTGCCCGCAATTGTGCCAGATGGGTTCCTCAGCGTCGGCGTTCCTCGGTTTATTGACGAAGATCTGCGGCTGAGCTACGTGCTGTGGGAAGAGCAGCAGGTGCCAATTTTTGCCCTAGAAGTCGTCTCGCAAAAATACCGCCGCGAATACAGCACCAATGAGCAAGCGCTAGCTGACCTGCGGCAGCGCGGCATTGATCCAGATACGTTCTAGCTTGCCATAGCTTAAGTCAGGAAACCCTGAGCTAAACCGAGAAACTTGCGCCGCCCAGATTCTAAAATAGAGTAATTCCTGCTACCATTTTGACAAGTCATACTCACTTCGGCTTAACCGTCATGAACAGCTCTGCCCAAGACCGCATCATTATTTTTGACACCACGCTGCGGGACGGCGAGCAGTCTCCGGGCGCGACCCTGAACGTGGAAGAAAAGCTGACGATTGCGCGGCAGCTGGCAAGGCTGGGCGTAGATGTGATTGAAGCAGGCTTTCCGTTTGCTAGCCCAGGAGACTTTGAGGCGGTGAGCAAAATTGCTCAACAGGTGGGCACACCCGATGGCCCAACGATTTGTGGGCTGGCACGCGCCACTAAGCCCGACATTGAGGCCGCTGCCAAAGCCCTCTCAGCCGCTGCCAAGCCGCGAATTCACACATTTTTGGCTACTTCTGATATTCATTTGGAATATAAGCTGAGAAAGTCGCGGGCTGAGGTGCTGGCGATTGCGCCGGAAATGGTGGCCTATGCCAAGAGCTTTGTGAATGACGTGGAGTTTTCGCCAGAAGATGCCGGACGCTCTGATCCAGAGTTTCTCTATCAGGTGCTAGAGGCGGCAATTACCGCAGGTGCGACCACTGTGAATATTCCAGATACAGTAGGTTACACGACACCAGCAGAATTTGGCGGATTGATTAAGGGTATCAAAGAGAATGTGCCGAATATTGATCAGGCCATTATTTCGGTGCATGGCCATAACGACTTAGGCTTGGCGGTCGCCAACTTTTTGGAAGCTGTGAAAAACGGAGCGCGCCAGCTGGAATGTACCATTAACGGCATTGGCGAACGGGCTGGCAACGCTGCGCTTGAGGAGCTGGTGATGGCGCTGCATGTGCGGCGGAAATACTACAATCCGTTCTTGGGACGCGCCCCAGAATCCGAAGCGCCGCTGACGAATATCGACACGCGACAGCTCTACAAAACCTCGCGCTTAGTCTCTAACCTCACCGGAATGCTGGTGCAGCCGAACAAAGCCATCGTGGGCGCAAATGCCTTCGCGCATGAGTCGGGAATTCACCAAGACGGCGTGCTAAAGCATAAGCTCACCTACGAAATCATGGATGCTCAGTCGATTGGCCTCAACGATAATCAGATTGTGCTGGGCAAGCTGTCGGGACGCAACGCCTTTCGTTCCCGGCTGAAAGAGCTGGGATTTGAGCCAGGGGATCAAGAGCTGAACCGGGCGTTTCTGCGCTTTAAGGAAATGGCCGACAAGAAAAAAGACATTACCGACTGGGATCTCGAAGCGATTATCAATGACGAGACGCAGCAGGCTCCAGAGCTGTTCAAGCTAGAGCATGTGCAGGTGTCCTGCGGCGATCACTCGCGCCCAACGGCCACAGTCACCATCCGCAAGCCTTCAGGAGAAGAGCTAACCGATGCGGCAATTGGTACAGGCCCAGTCGATGCGGTCTATCGCGCCATTAACCGCGTTGTGAACGTGCCAAATCAGCTGATTGAATATTCGGTGCAGTCGGTGACAGTCGGCATTGACGCGCTGGGCGAAGTGACGATTCGGCTGAAGCATGAAGACCGGATTTTTTCGGGTCATGCCGCCAACACCGACATTATTGTGGCTTCGGCCTTGGCCTACATGAACGCGCTGAATCGACTGTCGGCTAGTTTGAACAGCGGCAAGGCGCTGCATCCTCAGCATGATGCGGTGCAGCCCGTCGGGTAATTCCCACAAAAAAGCGGCAGCCTTAACAAGCTGCCGCTTTTTCCAAGAAGTTGACGCCGCCTAGCTTTCGACTGGAGTCGGTTCTGCGGCTGGCTCTTCGATAGGTTCTGTCACAGAACTCTCGGTCACAACCGGCTCGTTGTCCTCTGAATGCAGCTCTGCGGCAGCTTCTTCGGGCATGGGCATCGAGTTTTCGAGCGCAGCTTCAACGGGCGTGACTGCGGGCGAGTAGGTGACGGGCAGTTCTGGTACAGATGCTTCAGCTTCTGCGACCGGATTTTCCACTACAGGAGCGGCTTCAGGTTCTGCGGCAGCGACCTCTGCAACCGGTTCAGATTCTGGAGCCGATTCCTCAACCGGGGCTTCTGCGACAGGCACAGGTGCTTCAGCAGCTGCTTCTACCACGGGTTCAGCAACTGGTTCTCCTGCTTCAGTCGTTTCTTCTGATGGCAGATCTGCCGCCACCGCTTCCTCAACGGGCGTTTCCTCGATAACTGGCTCTTCGACCACGGGTTCTTCCACGACTGGCTTCGGCTGCGTCGGTTTGGGCCCGCGCATCATGGCCATATTGGCTGGCTTTTTCTCGGCATCCCGGTCGCCATCTCTGCCGCGCCCTTTGCCGCGCCCTTTGCCCCGGTCGCCGTCTTTGCCTCGCTCGCCCCGGTCGCCCCGATCGTTCCGGTCGCTGCGCTCATTCCGACTGCTCGGCTCGCTGCCTGCTTCACTTTTCTCTTCGCGGCTCTTGCGAGTAGGAGGAGCAGGACGCTCCCGGTTGACTGTCGGCTGTGGGGTTGCTTCAGCAGGCGCAGTTTCGGAAACTTGTTGCCGCTCAGATTTTTTGATTGGACGCTCTACCACAATCTCCTACCCTCCCAACTTGCTTTGACTAAACTCATTTGACCCATGGCTGTTCATCTCAGAGTTGCAAAGCCTCTTTGCTGCTTTCAAAAAAATTAAAAACAGCGCCAAAAACTCAACTCAACGAACACCCCTGAACGATGATCGCACAAAACTAGAGAATTGGTGGGAGATTGCAGCAGATCGAGCGCAATTAAGCGGCTCAAAACAGAAAATAGCGCTGAGCCATTGGCAAGAGCGTCGCGGGTTCGCAGGTCAACAGTTCGCCATCTGCCCGCACTTCGTAGGTTTCGGCATCGACTTCGATGACCGGCAGCGCGTCGTTTAGCTTTAGGTCACGCTTGGTTAGCTGCCGAATATTGCCAACTGGCAGCGCCGTTTTTTGCAGATTCAGCTGCTCTGGGATGCCCTGCTTGAGGCCAGCTTTTGACATAAACGTCACAGATGTCGCCTGCATTGCCCTACCAAAGCTGCCGAACATCGGGCGCATATGCACGGGCTGCGGCGTTGGGATGCTGGCGTTGGCATCGCCCATCTGCGCCCAGGCAATCAGCCCGCCTTTGATGACCGTCTCAGGTTTGACGCCAAAGAACGCCGGTCGCCAGAGGCAGAGATCGGCAATTTTGCCCACTTCCACAGATCCAACATAGTTGGCAATGCCATGCGTGATCGCCGGGTTGATCGTGTACTTGGCAATATAGCGTTTGGCGCGGGTATTGTCGTTGCGGTCGCTGTCTTCGCTCAACGCGCCACGCTGCTCTTTCATCTTGTGCGCGGTTTGCCAAGTTCGCAGAATCACCTCGCCAACTCGTCCCATCGCCTGCGAGTCGGAAGAGATCATGCTGAACGCGCCCAAGTCGTGCAAGATATCCTCGGCGGCAATCGTTTCGCGGCGGATGCGGGACTCAGCAAAGGCGACATCTTCGGGGATGCTGCGGCTGAGATGGTGGCAGACCATCAGCATATCGAGATGTTCTTCGAGCGTGTTCACCGTGTAGGGTCGGGTGGGATTGGTCGAAGAAGGCAGCACGTTGGCCTCGCCGCAGACTTTGATAATGTCGGGGGCATGGCCGCCGCCTGCGCCTTCGGTGTGGTAGGTGTGAATCACCCGATTTTTGAAGGCGGCAATTGTATCTTCGACAAAGCCCGCCTCGTTGAGCGTGTCGGTATGGATCGCCACCTGAATATCGTAGTCTTCAGCCACCGACAGGCAGGTGTCAATCGTGGCGGGCGTGGTGCCCCAGTCTTCATGCAGCTTCAAGCCCACAACGCCTGCTTCGACCTGCTCGACCAAGCCCTGCGGCTGAGCGGCATTGCCTTTGCCCGTGAGGCCAATATTCATCGGGAAGGCATCTGCGGCTTGCAGCATCCGGTGGATGTTCCAGGATCCGGGGGTGCAGGTGGTGGCATATGTACCGGCTGCGGGGCCAGTGCCGCCGCCAATCATGGTGGTAATGCCAGAAGCAATCGCGACTTCAATCTGCTGCGGGCAAATAAAGTGAATATGCGAATCAACGCCACCTGCGGTCAGGATCATGCCTTCGCCGGCAATCACCTCAGTGCCGGGGCCGATAATGATATCAATGTTGTCTTGGATATAGGGATTTCCGGCTTTGCCAATGGTGTGAATCTTGCCGTCTTTGATGCCAATATCGGCTTTGACAATGCCCCACCAGTCGAGAATCAGCGCGTTGGTGATTACCGCATCTACCGCGCCGTCTGCGTTGGCAATGGGTGACTGCCCCATGCCGTCTCGGATCACCTTGCCGCCGCCAAACTTCACCTCATCGCCGTAGCTGGTATAGTCGCGCTCGACTTCGATGATCAAATTGGTGTCGGCCAACCGCACCCGATCGCCCACCGTCGGGCCAAAGGTTTCGGCATAGGCGCGGCGATTCATCCGATAGCTCATGGGTAACTCCTCACTCAGAAATTAGGTGACTCGAAGGTTTAGACAGGCCGAAAGACGCGCTCGAAGGGCTGACGGCGATAGCGGCGGTAAATGTCGAAGTCTTTATCTAGAGTGGCGACCGCGACAATGTTCAACCGTTCAGAAATTGCGATCAGCGTTAAATCAGCAAAATCCCCTGGTAGATCCGCATACTGGCTATTCAACTCACTGATTCTCAAAAAGTCAACTTGCCGCAGCGGCTCACATTGATAGATCCCTTCTGCGAGATCTAGCAAGAAATCAGTTTGAACGCGCGCATCAGAGCTGAGCAGCCACATTGTTTCTGCAATGCAGGCTAGGCTTGTAATCAGCTGACTGGTGCAGGTGGCAAAAAAGTCATGAACTGGCTCATGATAGCGATCACCTGCATTGTAAAAGGCAACCAGCAGTGATGCATCAACTAATATGGTTGAACGAGTCATTCCTCAGAATTTTGGCGATGGACATGGCGACTTTGCAAACGCTCAGCAATCAGGGCACGGCGTATATCTCGATCAGATAAATTCTCTGAGCCGTTTAGAAAGTGCCGAGGACGATTGCTCATGCGCTCTAAAACTGTCTGTTGAGGAACTGTCTGCTGAGGTTGCAGAGTTTGCCAATATTGCTTGAGCAGTCGCTGCAATAGCTCTCGGCTAGAGGTCTTCTCGTGGGACAAGATCTCTACGAGGTACTGTTCTGCTTCATCGTCTAGGCTGATGTTGAGCATAACTGATGTTAAATAATCCTTTGGCAAAGGTAGCATGGAGCGTGAGCCGAAACCGTAGTCTGAAGCTAAATTTCAAGACTCAGCTTAGCGGTATACTTCTCGTCGATGCCCAATTTTGACCACCGTGATCAAAAGCTGCTTGTCTTGGATTTCGTAGATAACTCGATAAATGTGAGCGACTTGAATTCTGGAGAGGTCAGTTTCGCCTTTGAGTTTTTTGCAGCCATCTGGACGAGGCTGATTGGCCAAGGCTTCTATCTCAGCGAAGATTGTCGGCTGAATATCTGGAGCAAGCTTGCGAAACTGACGCAGAGCTGAGGGTTTGAAGCCGACTTCGTAGGTTATCTAGCGAGGCTCTAATT
>CASBQH010000316.1 GCA_949127695.1 Synechococcales cyanobacterium PMM_0073 | reverse complement strand
GGAGTTGCCCTAGCTGAGCTTGAAACGAGCCATAGCCGCCGCTCTGGGTAAAAGAGATCAACGCCTGCCGCCATCCGGGCTGCTGAAGATGCAGCGCTCCGCAGCAGAGGGCATCGGGCGACGCATAGCTAGGCTCATGATAGGCCGTGAGGCTGACTTTTTGACGCACCTTCAGGTTTTGTAAAAAGGCGGTCGCCAAATAGCCCAGCGGCGGCACTAAATATTTGCCCAGGCTTGAGCCTGCCTTTAACCCAGCGCTGTCGATTAGCACCAGACGCTGCACTGCCTCTGGGTGGCTGAGCGCAAAGTCGATGGCGGCTGCACCGCCCATTGATGTACCCACCAAGACGACGGGCTGCTGAATCAGCGTTTTCCAGCTGCTGTAGAGATGAGCTTTAATCGCGCTGGGGCTGAAGGGCAAGCCTGCTGCCAGCCGAGTCTGGCGATCGGTGAAGCCAAACCCCAGCAGGTCAATTGCCCAGGTGGCCGACTGCTCTGCCAACAGCGGCAGCAGGCGACGAAACTCAAATATCGAGCTATCAAAGCCATGCAGCAGCAAAATCGGCGGGTCGCCGCTGCCCTGCTGAACCAGACAAGTGGCAACTGGCGGTTGGTCTGGCAGTTCCACGACGGCAGACTGGAGCTGCTGAGCCAAAGCCAGGGAGCTAGATTCGCTCAGCAGGTTTGGCGGCAGGTTTGGCGGCAGGTTTGGCGGCAGAGCAGAGAGCGGAGTCATCAGGCCAAGCAGTTGATTTGATCATCAAACAGCCCAAGTATCGCATGGCTCAACCAAACGGGGCTTCTGGCTCCTCTCGGAAAACTTCGTCGTCGTCAAAGCAGAGCGAGTTGGGATGCCGAATGATTGTAAAGCCCAGGTTGGAGGCAATTTCGGTGGTAAAGGTGGCCATCACCAGCGTCAATAGCTTGCGGGGCGCAATTACCGGCTGCTGCACAAAGTAGTCGCGGCGGGCAAAAAACAGGCCAACATCTTTGGGCTGAATGATTCCGTTGAGCCGATGAGCATATTGGATCGGCTTGATATAGCAGTTAAAAAACTCCTCTTGGTTGCGCTGGAGGCGGTAGAGCTTTTCATGCTGATACCAGCTCATGCCAAACATCATTTTTAATAGCTCAAAGCCCAAAATATAGTTGAAGACGCTGTTGCGCTCCTCGGTGCTGTAGACCAGCTTCAGGGCAGATCGCAGGTACAGATCCGGCTGGCGGCGCAGGTCTTGAGCCGAATGGATGTAAAACTGCCGAACATAGCTCCGCAGCACGGTCTCATTCAAGTCGCTCTCTAGCCGAAACGTCTGGAGATGCTGGCAGACGCGCTGCCGCGTTTCTTGATCCTCCAGCTTTTTGGTGACTAGACCATCTGCCGTATATTCATCTAAAAATTCTGCCTGCATTTCTGGCTTGGCCGCGCAGATCATATGGCAGAGCGACAGCACATAGCGCCGATGCTGCCAGGAAAGACTCTCCACCCAGGCTTTGGTGGCGGGCGGCAGCTGCTTGAGGATGCTTTCGATAGATTGGCCGGGTTGAATCGTCGGCTGGGAGTCAAACTGATAGATCATAAGCTGTGCATCGAGCGAGTCGATCAGGCCAGAGACGGCTGGGGTCAGCTAGTTTTGCCAAAGGAACTTCAAGGCTCAGTCTTCCCAATTTGGCGCAGTTCAGCTTCGCGAAATTGACGCTACATCAAAGCAATATCAAGCGTTCGCGACGTTAAAGTTTTGGCTGTTTGATCCGCGATCTGCTACTCTCAGATCTATTCTGGCAGCGGCTGTTCCGGTTGAGGATTGCTATGAACCCATTGATTTTGTCTGAAACCCCCAAATCTGCGCTGGCAAAAGCGCCTGCGCTCGCCCAGACTCAGCGCTCGCCCCAAGTCTCAGCCGTGGTGCCTATTTACAATGAAGTTGAGAGCCTGCCGGTTTTAATTGAAACCATTGCCGCCACCTTCCGCGACAGCGCCATCCCCTACGAAATCATCTGCGTGGATGATGGCTCCAGCGATGGCTCAGCTGAGCTGCTGCGTCAGATGGCACAGCAGCGATCTGATCTGCGGGCGGTTTTGCTGCGCCGCAACTATGGCCAGACGCCCGCGATGGCTGCGGGCTTTAACCATGCCAAAGGCCAGGTGATTGTGACGCTGGACGGCGATTTGCAAAACGACCCAGCCGATATTCCGCGCCTGATTGCCAAGCTGGACGAAGGCTACGATTTGGTCAGCGGCTGGCGCAAGGATCGCCAGGATGCAATGGTGACGCGGCTGATTCCGTCGCGGATTGCCAACTGGCTGATTCGCCACGTCACCGAGGTGAAGATCCACGACTATGGCTGTTCGCTTAAAGCCTACCGGGCTGAGCTGGTGCATGACATGAATCTATATGGCGAGCTGCATCGGTTTTTGCCTGCGCTGGCCTTTATTGAAGGGGCGCGAATTGCCGAGCTGCCGGTGCGCCACCATGCCCGCCGCTATGGCTACAGCAAATATGGCCTGGGTCGTACCTTTCGGGTGCTGATGGATCTGGCCACCATTTTCTTTATGAAAAAGTTTCTCACCCGCCCGATGCATGTGTTTGGCCTATTTGGCCTGCTCTCAATGCTGATTGGCCTGGGGCTGGGCATTTACCTCAGCATCTTGAAGCTGGTGCTGGGGATGGCAATTGGCGATCGACCTCTGCTGATTTTGGCGGTGGTGCTGTTTTTGACGGGCGTGCAGCTGTTTAGCTTTGGGCTGCTGGCTGAACTCTTGATGCGGACTTACCACGAGTCGCAAAATCGCCCCATCTACCGCGTGCGTGAGGTGGTTGGGGCAGATGAGCCTGTCGCAATGCGGGATTAAGCCGGGATGAGGGCGAGCGTGGCGGGCTGCATGGATTGATGCATCTGCACCTGCTGAGCGGTGGCTGGAGTCAGCGAAAAGAGTTCTAGCCCCCAGATGCTGGCATGTTGCAGCGCAAAGGCTCTGGCGACTGATTCGGGCGCGTCAATCAGCAAATCACCGACTAGCTCGGCACTGTTGGGATAGGTAAATTCGGCAAGATACATGATAACTGCGGGGCTACGGGGACACGACGTAAAGTTTTTTGTACCATATGCCGTGGCGGTCAATCTGGCAAGAGGGCAAAACCCCGCAGCAGCAGCCCCCTAATTCCCCAATTCTGGGGACTTTGAACCGGAGTTGGAGCGGAAGTCCCCCAGAATATAGCCCTGTGGGCATCGCAGAAAGGGGGGTTGGGGGGCGAACAGCCTTTATGGCTAAACTGGCTCTGAGCGCTCCCATTCCAGCGTGATTTCGAGGTTGGCCGCAGTCTAGTCCGTCTCCAGTAGCATCTCCAGCATCTCCACCGCCGCAGTCTAGTCCGTCAGCTGATCACAGGTAGGCTGCTTTTGTTGGGAACTGTTCTAGCCAGTCGCAGTGAACGCAGAATCAGCCTCTGGATTGCAGGGCAATCGTTCAGCAGATTGACGGGTTTGGCGAGCGGCTAGAACAATGGCAAACTTGCTCTATCGAATCAGGACGCTCATAAATTTGCCTGGGGCAAAGGGCACGGGAACCAGTGGCGAAAACTGGCTGCGGTCGGTAATCATCTGCCGCACATACATTTCGCTAATGATATGGTTCACCTGCTCTCGCGTGCCAACAATCCAAACCTGTGCTCGATCGCCAAGCGACTCTGGCAGCAGTTCATTGAACTCTGAAGTCATGATATTTAGCCTTTTCCTTTTGTGGGGTTGAAGAAAAAGGACTCAAGACGACGGTTTCTCAAACCGCATACGTTGCGAGGCTGAGCGATCCAGTAGAATCGACACAGCTTGCCTCTCTGATGATCTCAGACAGGTAGGTTAGCTAGCTAGTCGTGTTGACAGCACTTCTAGCTAGCGCCCTCGCCTCAAGCCTTAATCACTGGCGGACGGAACCAACCAATTCGCAAAGCATAGGGCAAAACCCTGGATTAGCGCAAGGGGGAATTGGAGAATATTCGTGTTTGTTGAGCTTGGATAGACAGGCAGCGCATTTCTAAAGAGTTGCTGAAGCTTGCTCACTCAAAAGGTTATTGAGGCTAATATACGGATAACTGTCCGCCTAATCACCTAATTTGGGT
>CASBQH010000315.1 GCA_949127695.1 Synechococcales cyanobacterium PMM_0073 | reverse complement strand
TCTGACGCTTCCTTGGTCAGTCGGCCTAGTGAGGCGCACAGGGCCAAGACCTGCGGCCTATATTAATATTTTGATGACGCTGCTGGCTTTAGGGCATACGAGCCTGATACTCTGGGCGGTCTGGGATGCGCCACCGGAGCGCCTGCTAATTCCCTGGCTGAGTCTGCCTGGATTTGACCTCTGGTTTACCTTCTTGACCTCGCGGATTAGCATCGGCGCAGCCTTTGTAATCACCTTGCTGAGTCTGCTGGCGCAGGTGTTTGCCTTGGGCTATATGGAAAAAGACTGGGCGCTGGCTCGCTTCTACGCGCTAATGGGCTTCTTTGAGTCGGCCATGACCGGGCTGGCGCTGAGCGATTCGCTGTTTCTCAGCTATGCGCTGCTTGAAATGCTGACGCTTTCGACCTATCTGCTGGTGGGCTTTTGGTATGCCCAGCCGCTGGTGGTGGGCGCAGCCCGCGACGCCTTTTTAACCAAGCGCGTCGGAGACTTGCTGCTGCTGATGGGCGTGGTGACGCTCTCTACGCAGGCAGGCAGCCTCGACTTTACGCATCTGGCGCTCTGGGCCGAACAGGTGGAGCTAAAACCCCTGACGGCCAACCTGCTAGGAATTGCGCTGCTGGCAGGGCCAACTGGCAAATGCGCGCAGTTCCCGCTCAACCTCTGGCTGGACGAAGCGATGGAAGGGCCGAATCCCGCCTCGATTCTGCGGAACTCGGTGGTGGTCGCCTGCGGAGCCTACGTGCTGATTCGGCTCCAGCCCGTGCTGGCGCTCTCGCCGCTGGCGCTGAATATTCTGCTAATTTTGGGAGCGCTGACTGCTGTTGGCTCTTCGCTGGTGGCGATCGCCCAAATTGACATCAAGCGGGCGCTTTGCCATTCCACCAGTGCCTATTTGGGTCTGGTGTTTTTGGCGGTTGGCACGCAGCAGGACGAGCTGGCGCTGATGCTGTTGCTCACCCATGCGATTGCTAAGGCGCTGCTGTTCATGAGTTTGGGTTCGGTGATTATGACCACCAGCACCCAGGACTTGACCGAGCTGGGCGGGCTGGGAGCGCGGATGCCTGCCACCACGCTAGCCTATACGGTTGGCGCAGCTTCTATGCTGGGGCTGCTGCCGCTGGGCTGCTTCTGGGCAATGCTGGCCTGGGCTGAAACCGTTTGGCAGTCCTCGCCCTGGCTGGTAGGCATTTTGCTGCTGGTAAATGGGCTAACGGCGTTTAATCTAATGCGAGTCTATGGCCTGGTGTTTGCAGGCAAGCCTCAGCCCAAAACCCGCCGCGCTCCCGAAGTCGGCTGGCTGATGGCGGTGCCAATGATCTCGCTGGCAATTATGGCGCTGCTGCTACCGCTGATGCTGCGCCAGTGGCAAATTCTGCCGACTTGGGCGCAGTTTAACCCAACGGTGCTGGCGCTGCTGCTGCTGGCAACTGGACTGGGGGCTGGCTTGGGCGGCTGGATTTACCTCAGCCCTAGCATCCCGAAGCCGGTCGATTGGATCTGGGCATCGGTGCGCGAGGGGCTGGCCTATGACTTTCGGATTGGCGAACTCTACCAGATCAGCGTCGTGCAGGGCGTGGTGCAGAGCGCGAGGCTCACCGCTTGGTTTGACCGCTATGTGGTAGATGGCCTAGTGAACTTTGTCGGGGTGGCCTCAATTTTTAGCGGCGAGAGTCTGAAATATACGGTTTCAGGGCAGTCGCGTAACTATCTGCTGACGCTGTTTCTGGGGCTGCTCTTGGCGGTGACGGCAATTGGCTGGAGCTACTGGGGTGGCTTCTAGCGAGCAGGTTGTCTTTACGATTTCACGGGTTTCGATTTCACAGGTTTCGATTTCACAGGTTTCGATTTCATAGGCCAGAGGGAGCCGCGATTAGATGCTGAGCGTTTTGATTTGGGTTCCTGCTTTGGGGGCGCTGCTGATTACCTGCTTGCCGCAGGCGACTTCGGGGACGCGAGTGCGGCAGATGGCGCTGGTGGTGGCTAGCTTAGTCATCCTCTGGTCGCTCTATTTGGCCAGCCAGTTTGATCTGAGCAATCCGGGGATGCAGTTTACAGAAGCGCTGCCCTGGATTGAGAGTTTGGGGCTGTCTTACCGACTCGGCATCGATGGGCTGTCGATGCCGCTGGTGCTGGTGAACAGCCTGCTGGTTTGGATTGCCCTGTTCAGCAGCGATCCGCAGATTAGCCGTCCTCGGCTTTACTACGCGCTGATGCTGATTTTGGGCAGCGCGGTGGCGGCGGCATTTCTGGCGCAAAATCTGCTGCTGTTTTTCATCTTCTACGAAGTGGAGCTGATCCCGCTCTATTTGATTATTGCGATTTGGGGTGGTGCAAGGCGCGGCTATGCGGCCACCAAATTTTTGATCTACACGGCATTTTCCGGCGTCTTAATTCTGGCTGCTTTCTTTGGCCTCTCGGTGTTAAGCGACACTTCCAGCTTTGACTATGACCTGCTGCAACAGCAAACCCTGCCCACGTCAGTCCAGCTGGTACTGCTCATCGCACTGCTGATTGGCTTTGGCATCAAGATCCCGATTGTGCCGCTGCATACCTGGCTACCGGACGCTCACGTAGAAGCGCCAACGCCCGCCTCGGTGC
>CASBQH010000314.1 GCA_949127695.1 Synechococcales cyanobacterium PMM_0073 | reverse complement strand
TACCTACACACTGGGCGTATTCCTGGAGAACCTGACGCTCACCGGCACAGATGCGATCAACGGTACGGGCAACGAGCTAGACAACGTGATTATCGGCAACGCTGCTAATAACTTTATCCTGGCGCTAGACGGCAACGACACGGTAAATGGCGGCGGTGGCGACGATGAGCTGCGCGGCAACAATGGCAACGACGCGCTGGATGGCGAAGCTGGCGACGACTTTCTGCGGGGTGGTACCGGTAATGACACCGTGGCGGGCGGCGAGGGCAACGATACGCTGCTGGGGGTGAATTTAACTGGCATTGGCGAAAAAGATATCCTGACGGGCGGTGCGGGCAACGATATCTTTGTGCTGGGTTCGGCCACCAAAGTCTACTACAACGACGGCGTGGTCGATCCGCTCTTTGGATTTACTGGTCAGGACGACTATGCTCAGATTAGTGACTTCACGGATGGTCAAGACAAAATCCAGCTCAATGGCATTGCCTCTAACTATACCCTCCGCAATGCCGACACCGTAGATGGTGTCACGGGTGTGGGCATTTACTTCGAGACTGGATTCCTCAGAAGGGAGCTGGTTGGTTTAGTCAAAGGTGTGGATGTCAGCGTCCTCAGCTTTGAGGCTCCTAGCGGTGGTACGGTACTGCTGAGCTAGCTTGTAACTTGAGCCAATAAAAATCCCCGGCTTCTCTAAAGCGCGGGGATTTTGCTGGCGCGGAATTTCTAATCACGCCAGAGCGCAATACCGCCCAGCAGCCCCGTCACATTCGGCACAATTTTGACATTCGCAGGCAGTATAAACTCGATTTTCTTGGTGTTGCCACCGCCAAGATAGAGGCTGTCATAGCTAAACGTATACTCTAGCTGATCAATCGCTCGTTCTAGGCGGCTGTTCCAGCGACGCTTGCCAGCTTCGTCGAGGGCAGCTCGCCCCAGCTGCTGCTCATAGGTTTCGCCCTTGCGGAACGGGTGATGCCCCAGCTCCAAATTGGGAATGAGCCGACCATTCAGGAACATGGCCGAGCCAAAGCCTGTGCCCAAGGTGACGACCAGCTCAACGCCGCCGCCCGCAATGGCTCCCAAGCCCTGAATATCGGCATCGTTGGCTGCCCGCACCGGCTTCCCCAGTTGCTTGATCAGCGCATTGGCCAAATCAAAGCCAATCCAGTCTGGGTGCAGGTTGACCGCTGTTTCGGTAATGCCGCAGCGCACCACGCCAGGGAAGCCGACAGAAACCCGGTCAAAGGTTTTGTTGCCAGCGAGCTGCTGCACCACATCCAGCACCGCTTCAGGTGTGGGAACCAGTGGCGTGTCAATGCGGTCACGTTCACTGAGCGGATTGCCCTGCTCGTCTAGCACCATGACCTTAATGCCGCTGCCGCCAATATCCACCGCCAATGTCTGAATTGCTTCACTCATGCTGCTCCAACCCCTAGCTCACAGTGCGTCAATCAAATCCTGATCAAACTAATCAGATCCTTCAGCATTAGTCTAATCTAGCGAGGCTTTGGAAGTTTGATTGAAATGAGCGTAAATTCGTGACTTTGCTACATTAAATTCAGCGTAGAATATTAGGCTTTAAGCGGCTCTAAGCGATTCAATTTGCTTGAGACAAGCTAGCGCAGGAGAATATGGCTCAATTTCGCTTTTGGTTTCCGGCTCTCGTGCCGCTGTTCACCGCAGTTTGGGGTTTGTCACTCATCCGGGCTGCTGCCGCCCAGCCCAGCAGCTTTGCCGACTGGTGCAATCAGCAAGGCGACCTATCGCGCTCTGCCAGAGCCACAGTGAAGCTGCTGCTAGAAACAGTCAAGACCGAAGACTGTGCCCAAGCGCAGCAGATGCTCACCAGCCGCAATATCCTGGAACTCAACGGCAGCGGCATCGCCGACCTATCGCCGCTGGCTGCGCTGCCGCAGCTCAAACAGCTCAACCTCTACGACAACAAAATTGAAGACCTGACGCCGCTGCAAAACCTGCCCAACCTCACCGTCCTCAGCCTCAGCCGCAACCGCATCCGTGAGCTGCGCCCGCTGCAAAGCCTCACCAAGCTGACCAGCCTGAACTTAGACGACAACCAAATTACCAATGTTGCGCCGCTGCAAAGCCTGACTGGCCTGAATGCGCTAGATCTGAGCACCAATCGAATCAGCGACCTAACGCCCCTCAGCGCCCTCACCCAGCTCGATCTGCTCAGCCTCAACGCCAACCGCGTCAGCGACATTACTGCTCTGCGCCCCCTCACCAATCTGTCTCTGCTGGGGCTAAGCGATAACCAAATCACAGATCTCACTCCGCTGCAAAGCCTGACCAATCTGGCGGCGCTGAGCGTAATTAACAACCGCATCAGCGATCTCACCCCGCTGCAATCCCTGAGCCGCCTGACTATTTTGGGGCTAGATGGCAATCAAATTAGCAGCCTCAGCGGTCTAGAAGCGCTGAATGAGCTGGATACGCTGGGACTGAGCGACAACAAAATCACCGACCTGTCAGCCTTGCAGCCGCTGACCAACCTGACGGCGCTGGATCTGAGCCGCAATGATATCCGCGATCTGACGCCGCTCGCGCCGCTAACCAATCTGCAAATTCTCAACTTGCAGAATAACCCCATCCGCGACCAGAGCTGTCCGGTTAGCCCAGAGATCTGCGAATTTTAAACTGCTTCTCACGGTAGAGGCTTAGCCTAGGCTCAGCAGAGCTAGACCTGTAGAATAAAGTAGACGGGTTAAATTGCCATCATGACCCTTGAG
>CASBQH010000313.1 GCA_949127695.1 Synechococcales cyanobacterium PMM_0073 | reverse complement strand
TTAATGGGCTGGAACGGCGCACCCAATACGCCAGGGCGGATTTTTGGCAGCACGGTCGATACGGTGATTCGGCAGGCGAGCTGTGAGGTGATCTTGGTGAAGCTGCAAGAGCCTGCTCAGTTTCGGCATTGGCTGATTCCGGTGGCAGGTGGCCCCAACGCCCAGAAAGCGCTGGCGCTGCTGCCCGCCTTCCGAGCCGCTGAGCTAGAAGATGTGCGAATCTGTCAGGTGTTTGAACCCGCGCCTGAAGCGGAGGCATTAGAGCATCTGCAAGATCAGGCGGCTGAGTTGGGCGATCGCCTGGGCTGTCCGGTGGAAGCCTGCCCGGTCTGGGGTAAGCCGGTGGCTGAAGCGGTGGTGGATTTGGCCATAGAAAAAGCCTGCGATGTGATTATGCTGGGCGCGAGTCGCGAAGGGCTGCTTCAGCAGGTGATTAAGGGCAATATTCCAGAGGCGATCACGCGAGCTAGCCCTTGCAGCGTCATCTTGGTGCGAAGTGCAGTGGCGGCGGAAGAGTAGCGTAGCTGGCGTGAACTTCCAGGATGACCTGAGACTTTTGCAGGCTGGGCGTGAATCATAGAGAGCAACCGCCAGCTTTCCTCAGCGCCATGCATCCTTCTTCATATCTCACGAGTCTAGAGCAGCTTGCCCGTTGCACCCAGAGTCGCACCCAGAGTCGCACCCAGTCTCACGACAGCACAGAATCTCGGTTCGCCACCGCAGCGCCTGCCCCTTACTTGTTTCTGTTCCTAGAAATTTTTGCGCGCGAGGGCGGTATTCAGTCGTTTGTCAAGCAGATCTTTCACAGCCTCGCCGAAATAGATCATGCTCCCAGTGCAGATGTGTTTCTGCTGCGCGATCAGGCTTGCGATCAGCCGTTCGCCAGCGATTCGCTGCGGTTTCACTACTTCAAAACCGGCTCAGCTCAGCTCAGTCGCTGCTGGATGATCGCCACACTGCTGCTTTATCTCATTCGCCACCGTCCGCAGCGCCTGATTTGCGGACACCTCTACCTCGCGCCGCTGGTCTGGTTGTTTTGTAAGCTATTTGGCGTGCCTTACACGGTGATCACGCACGGCAAAGAAGTCTGGTCGCCTCTGCCGCGCTGGCAGCGAATTGCCTTGCAGCAGGCAGACGAGATCTGGACGGTCAGCCGCTATAGCCGCGATCGCTCGGCTGCCGCCAATCAGCTTGACTTGGCCAAAATCCGGCTGCTGCCCTGTGCCGTGGATGGGGATCGGTTTACGCCTGCGGCCAAGTCGCCTGCGCTGCTAGAAAAATACGGCCTGCAAGATGCCCTGGTGCTAATGACCGTGGCAAGGCTCTGGTCGGGCGATATTTACAAGGGCGTGGACGTGACGCTGCGGGCGCTGCCGCAGATTTTGCAGGCGTTCCCGAACGTTAAGTATCTGGTGATTGGCCGGGGTGACGATCAGCCGCGACTGGCCAAGCTGGCTGCCGAGTTAGGCATTGCTGAGCGAGTGGTGTTTGCGGGCTTTGTGGCCACAGATGATCTCGTCGAGCATTATCGCTTGGCAGATGCCTATGTGATGCCTTCTCAGGAAGGGTTTGGGATTGTTTATCTAGAGGCAATGGCTTGTGGCGCGCCGGTGCTGGCTGGCAATGCGGACGGCTCGGCTGACCCACTCAGAGACGGCGAGCTAGGCTGGCAAGTGCCGCATCGTGACCCAGAGGCGACGGCTCAAGCCTGTCTTGAAATGCTGGAGGCCATTAGCCGCCGCGACCAGGGCAGCGCCTTTGACCCGCGCTGTGATGGCGTTTGGCTGCGGCAGCAGGCGCTGGAGCAGTTTGGTAAGGCGGCTTTCGCAGCTCGGCTCCAGCAGCTGCTAAAGGTCAATTAATCTTGGGGGAGGGCATTACCCTGAGCCGAGGTGAGAAATCCCTATAGGAGTCTGTTTCGCGTCGCTGACGGCTTGGTTTATCCTGAGAACAAGCATGATTGAGCGCCCTAATTAGCGCCATACTTTAAGCGCCACATTTTAAGCGCCACATTTTAAGACAAGCTGCCAGGAGAACCCCATGAACCCCAATCGCTATCGAAGCATCCAATTTTCGGGTCTGCGCTTTTGGCTGATCCTGCTGGCCGTGGTTTGGCTGCTGGGTACGGTGGGGTTGGGCTGGATTGTCAAATCGGTATTTATTTTGATTGCCGTCTTGCTAATTACGCCGATTCTGGCATTTTTGGGCTTTCGCTGGTGGCTGAAGCGCAATCTGGTGATGGATCAGTGTCCTGTCTGCGGCATGGAGTCAGCCGGGATTAACAACACCCAAATGCGCTGCCCTAGCTGTAGCGAGCCGCTGAAGGTGGAAGGCAACAAGTTTCATCGCCTGACGCCGCCTGGAACGGTTGATGTCAACGCGATCGACGTGACGGTGAAGCAGCTGAATGATTAGCCCAGAAATTAACCCAGAAATTAGCCCAGAAACTAAGCCAAAGGCCGATAGGTGCGGTAGTTGATGTTGGGGAAGATGTTGTCAATCGCCTCAACTTTTTCTAGCCAGCCAGAATCTACCTTGCCCTGCCGCAGATCTTCCCAAATTTTGTTGAAGCGCATCAGATGGGATCGGGTTCGCCGCACCGCATAGGGCACCATTGTCCCGGTTCGCATAATAAACGCCCAATCTGAAGACTGCGCCAGCAGCAGCTCTCGCGCCGCCTGATTCAAGGCTCGCACCTCTAGCTCATCGGCCACCTCATGCCGCGACAGGTCGATCATCCGCTCGGTGGCTTTGTGCAAATGCGGATAGATCCAGGCGTTAGTTTCATTCAGCCAATATTCGTGGAAGCCGCGAAACCCCCAGCTTGACTGCGCCGGACGGCTGACCTGCTGGGTTGGGTGAGCTTGCAGATAGTCGGCCAAGTGCGTCATTTCGTAGGTGGACTGGTCAAACCAGGTTTTGCGGAACAGATAGTTAAGGAACCAGGGGCCTTCATACCACCAGTGGCCAAACAGCTCGGCGTCATAGGGCGAGACAATAATGGGCGGACGCTGCATGATCCCGTTGAGATGCTCGACCTGCCGCTCGCGGTTATACAGAAAATTGGCCGCATGTTCGGCGGCTTTCTCTTTGGCCCAGTGCGGGTCATAGAGCGCTTTTTCGCTTAGCCCCAGCCCGCGCCCGGTAATTTTGTGGTACTTAATGCCAATATTTTTGCGCTGGCCGTTCGGCATCACATAGGGCTTAATGTACTCATACTCGGCATCCCAGCCTAAGTCGCGGTAAAATTCACGGTATTCAGCCGCTCCCGGATAGCCGACCTCGGATGACCAGACCTGCTGCGAGGACTCCTGATCGCGGGCAAACACCGCCACGCCCGTCTCGGTGAAGATTGGGGCATAGGTGCCAAACCGAGGGCGAGGACGGGCGTAGAGCAAACCATGCCCGTCGGTGAGAAAGTAGCGCAGCCCTGCGTCGGCAATCATCCGCTCTAGCCCTTCATAGTAGGCGCATTCGGGCAGCCAGATCCCCTTGGGCGGACGGCCAAAGGTTTCTTCGTAATGCTCGCAGGCTACCTGGATCTGCGCCCAGACGGCCTGCGGATACATCTTCATCAGCGGGAAATAGCCATGCGTTGCGCCGCAGGTGATGATCTCTAGGTTGTTGCTGTCTAAGAACCGCTTGAAGCCGGTAATCAAATCACCCTGATAGTTCTGCCATGTTTGTCTAACCTTGCTAAACTCAGTGGCATAAAATTCCGCCAGGTAGCGCAGATGTCCATTGTGAACATTCCGATCAATTTCTTTGGCGATCAGATCTTCAAGTTGAGCAAGATGGTTATCATATCGGTGCTGTAGAAGTGGATCGCGCAGCATTGACACCAGCGGCGGCGTCAGGCTCATCGTGATCTTAAAATCGATCCCATCTCGCTTAAACCCTTCAAACATTTGAAGCAGCGGAATGTAGGTCTCGGTAATTGCCTCAAACAGCCACTCTTCCTCTAGCACATAGTCGCTCTCCGGATGCCGCACAAACGGCAGATGGGCGTGCAAGACCAGGGCAAGATATCCGATGCTCATATGCTGGAGAAATAGAGGGCTAAGCGGGACAGACAGACAGGCCAGACAAAATGGCTGACCAACGGCAAACTAACGGCAAACTAACGGCTAATTTTGAAGAAGGCTAAACAGGGGCGCTAGACAGGCCAGAACCTGACCGGGATCGCATCTGCTGCCAAGATTGTAAAGCAAAAATTAAGCAAATCGATTTGTGCATCCAATTGAGCTATGACAGATTCCAACGTTTTAGAGCTGGCAAAATTGGGCGATCCCCAAGCCATTGCGTCCCTGATGAACCAATCGCTTGAGTCAAAGGGAATGCTGGCCAAGGTCGAACGCCAAGGCGACTCTCTAGAGGTGACTCTAGAAGCTGAGCGCGTCCCCAATCGGCAGGCATTGACAGCCTTTGTCCAGAAAGGGATCAATAACCTGGGAATTCAAGCGATTCGCTCAGTGCGAATCATTGGACAGCAGGTGGGGGCGGGCTATCCGGCCTGGATGCAGGAACTACAGCTCAACGCTGAGGCTCCCTTAAACATTCAACCAGAAACTGACCCGGATATCACGACAATCCAGAGTCTAGAAGATACTCAAATCCAAAGCTTGGAAGATACCTTGATTCAAGATCGCGAGCTAGATCTGCCTGCTGACGCCGAATCTGCTGGCGCTATGCCTGCAAGCCCTCTCTCTACCAGCCCTCTCTCTACCAGCCCTCTCTCTACCAGCCCTCTGCCGCCACCCATTGAGCTAGATGACCTCTGGGCGGATGAGGCTGCGCCCGTCGAGCAGTCGCCCGACTTTCTGCAAGAGCTGCTAGATCCGGGTGATTTCCCAGCGCCTGAGCCGCCTAATCTGGCCACAGAACCACCGCCAGCAGACCCAGCTGAACTGGAAGATCTGGCGACCGCGCTAGATCCAGCTACAGATGCCAGCATTTTGAGTTTCTTAGACGAGCTATCGGCAGAACCAGCCACGTCAGATTTTCCGACTGAAACCAGCCAGCAGCAGTCTATCTATCAAGCAGACTATCAAGC
>CASBQH010000312.1 GCA_949127695.1 Synechococcales cyanobacterium PMM_0073 | reverse complement strand
GTATTGGAGCTGCCGCGCTGGGAGCTGCTGTGGGAACCGCCGCTGTGGGAGTTGCTGCGGGTCGCCGCCAGCAGAGCCGCATTCGACTCTCGCCCTATGATGCTGAGCAAATACTGGCAGATTGGGAGGCTCCAGAAGCTGAAAAAGCGCAGCTGCGTCAGCAGGGTGGCAACCAATTTACGCTGCGGCTCTATGATGCTACTGGCGCAAGCGATTTACAGCAGTCGCTGCTGCCTGCGGTTTCTGACTATGGCTGCGCTGAATCAGATCAAAGCCAGACTCTGCCCGTGCCCGAATTTGATCATGACTATGTGGCCGAAATTGGCTACTGGACGCCTACTCAGCGCTGGCTCAGTCTGGCGCGCTCAAATGCTGTGCGGCTGTCGACCCCGGCTTCAACCGGACTAGCTCAAACTGCGGCGACTGCTACCAAATTTGTCGCGCCGCCGCCTAATCTATCGCCCAATCTGTCGCCCAATCTGCCTGACTTGAACATAGGGGCTTTGGCTTCGGTGGACGAGAATTTGCCGGAGCTGCCCATGGGCTATGGCGAGAGCCAGATTGTACTGCTGCCGCGCGATCCGCAGTGGGTCTATGCCTATTGGGACGCGCCCGATCTGCATAAGCAGGCGCTCAGGCAGCAAGGCGGTCAGCGGTTTGCGCTGCGCTTTTACGATATTACAGATGCCCGCTCAAATCCGCATAGCCTCCAGCAATATGAATGTGATGAGCTAGCCCGCAACTGGTATATTCCGGTGCCGGTGAGTGACCGTGACTATGTGGCTGAGCTGGGCTATGTGACGGAGGATGGCCGCTGGCTGCTGCTGACGCGCTCAAATCCGGTGCGGGTGCCGCCAATCTATGCAACCGATTGGTATGAAGAGCAGTTTGTCACCATTGAATGGGAAGAGAATCTGAGCGCTCAGTCTTTTGGTAATCTGGTTTCGCCAGCCCAGAAAACTAGCTTTGGCAGCTCCATTTCTGAGCAAGCTAGCCAACCCAGTGAGGCAATTGAAGTTGAGCATGTTGCAGGCTCGCTGGTTGGTTCAATGCAGCAGGTGCCTGCCGTCAGCTCTTTTGCTCTAGCCTCTGGGATGGGGAGCAAAACGGAGTCTGGCATTGGCCTGTCTGGTATTGGCATGTCTGGCATTGGCATGTCTGGCATTGGCATATCAGACACCTCAACTTCAACGGTATCAGGTGTGGGAATGATGTCGGGAATCGGCATGTATACGACATCAGGTGTTGGCATGTCCGGTGTAGGCATGTATACGACATCGGGGATGGGCATGTCAGGTATAGGAATGTCAGGCATCGGGGAGATGTCGGGTATGGGTATGTCGAGCGCAGGTATGTCAATCCCAACAATGTCTGGCATAGGTATGTCGGGCGCAGGTCTGTACGGCATGTCGGGTGTAGGAATGATGTCAGGCGAAGGCATGATGTCAGGAATCAGCATGTATACGACATCAGGGATGGGCATGTCAGGCGCAGGCATGTATACAATGCCGGGGATGAGCATGTCAGGAATTGGCATGTCAGGAATTGGCATGTCAGGCGCGGGAATGATGTCGGGAGTCGGCATGTACACCACATCAGGCATCGGCATGTCAGGAATCGGCATGTCAATCCCAACAATGTCAGGCGTGGGTATGATGTCAGGCATCGGCATGTACACCACATCAGGCGTGGGGATGTCAGGTGCGGGGATGATGTCAGGTGCGGGTATGTATACGATGTCGGGGATGGGCATGTCAGGCATCGGCATGTCAGGCATCGGCATGTACACCGCATCAGGCATGGGCATGTCAGGTGCAGGAATGCCAATCCCAACAATGTCCGGCGCAGGCATGATGTCGGGAAT
Organism: Synechococcales cyanobacterium PMM_0073; assembly: GCA_949127695.1. GTDB lineage: Bacteria > Cyanobacteriota > Cyanobacteriia > Elainellales > Elainellaceae > Elainella. Next base: position 10,725 of record CASBQH010000312.1, on the reverse strand, counting down.
CGGCATGTACAATACATCAGGCATGGGTATGTCAGGTGCAGGTATGTCAGGTGCAGGTATGTATACGACATCTGGGATGGGCATGTCAGGCGCGGGAATATACGGTATGTACACCACATCAGGTATGGGTATGTCAGGCATTGGCATGTCAGGTATGGGCATGTCAGGAATTGGCATGTCAGGAATTGGCATGTCAGCCTCTATTCCCCCAGAACGCTCGCGCAAATTTTGGATGATTGGCGATGCCGAGCTAATTGTCTATGGAGCTACCGAGCCAGATGCCACTGTCACCATTGGCGGGCGTCCGGTTCAGCTTAACCCAGATGGCACGTTCCGCTTCCAGATATCATTCCAAGATGGCTTGATTGACTTTCCCATCCATGCAGTTGCCGCTGATGGCGAGCAGAGCAGAGCCGTGCATCTCAAGTTCCTGCGCGAAACGCCGTCCCGGAACACCAACAGTGAAGCAGAAGCTAGCGAAGAGCTGTTTTAAGGCAACTGGGTCGATCAAAGCAGGCTAGCTGTTGATGCCTAGCGCCAGCTCTACCCATTCAAAACCTGCTGCAAAACCTCTGCTTTAAAGCCGACTGCCACAGCTTCTCCCGCTTGAACAAACAGCGGACGCTTCAGCAGCATCGCATCTTGGGCAAACGCCTGCACCCACTGTGCCTCTGTCCAGCCATCTTTTTCAGCCCCAAGCGCTCGATAAGACTGCCCAGAGGTATTTCGCAGCGGCTTAAAGCCGAGTCCATCTACCCAGGCTTGAATCATCGCTTGAGTCGGACGATACTCTTTAGTATTAATAAACTCATATTCGATGCTGTTTATTTTTAACCACTGCAAGGCTTTTTTGCAGGTCGTGCAAGTTGGAATTCCGTAAACCTGAACTGTCATATTGCTTTCCTCATAGACCGTCCTTCAATCTACCAAGTTTTGCAGCGGCCTGAATTAGACCTGAATTAGAATATATGAAGAGATGTAAATATGCCAGCTGCGAGCCCCATGCCTCACTATCGCCCGCCTTGGAGCCTGCAAAACGGCCTTGCCATGACCCTCTATACCGCGCTCAGAGTCAGCCAAGACTGGCAGCGCCATACGCTTGAGCCAGAGCCAGTCTACCAGCCGCAGGTTTTTACGGGCGCTCAGAACGTGCCGATTTTTGGCAAGCTGGCCATCCCTACCCAGCCCAGAGGCACAATTATTGGCACCTACGGAATCACGGGCGATTTGGACAACCAGTGGTTTTTGCAGATTTTGGGACGCAAAGCCTATGCCCAAAACTATGCGGTGGTGCTGTTTGACTGGCGAGCGCATGGCAAAACAGCAGAGCTATCTCCGGCGCTCACCTCAGACGGGCTATATGAGGGCGAAGACTTTGTGCGGATTGCCGCTGCCGCCAAAGCACTGGGCTGTCCGGCTCCCTACTGGTTCACGGGCTATTCGCTGGGCGGACAGCTCGCGCTCTGGGGGATTAAAGCCGCCCAAACCGTGGCAGATTGGGGCGCAGAGCTGGATCTGGCTGAGTCAGAGCTGGGCGGCGGTGCGGCGATTTGCCCCAGCCTCGAATCACAGCGTTCGCTCAGCTACCTGGAGAAAAGCTGGGTGGGCAGGAAGCTCGATCAGGCGATTACTCGACAGCTGAAGATTCTAGCTGCCCGAATTGCCGAGCATCATCCTGCCGCAATTGATTTCGCGGCATTGGAGCGCGTCCATAATATCTGGACATTTGACCAGGAGTTGGTGATTGACAAGCTGGGCTTTAACTCAGTGGAAGCCTACTACAGCGCCAGCAGCCCGCTCTACCAGCTCGCTTCTTTCCAGAAGCCGACGCTGATTCTCTACGCCGCTGACGATCCAATGTTTGACCCAACGCTGGTGGGCGATCTGCAAACCGCCTGCGCCCAGAACCCGGCGATTCAGCTGCTGCTCACCTCACAGGGCGGGCATGTGGGCTATCTCAGCAGCGCCGCTTGCCAGCGTCAGTTCAAAGATGCCGACCCTTGGTGGGCTTGGAATCGCGTTTTGGATTGGTTTAGCAATTAGCGGGGAAGCCCCGCGCTGTACCCAGTCTTCTGGGTCAGCGTCGGGATGAGGAGCGCGTGAGGCGTAGCCGTATGGCCTGCGGCATCGAAGAAAGGCGTAGCCTGCCGTAGGCACACTGATGCATGACCTGCTGATCATGATGAAGTTTTGCTTAGGGAGTAGACCAAGCGCCCCTAAAATGGATATAGTAAGACCATGCTGACATTGACCTACCGCTACCGCATTTATCCAGACTTGCAGCAAGAACTCCAGATGACCGATTGGCTGGAGTCTTGCCGCAGAGTCTATAACTATGCGCTGCGAGAGCGTAAGGACTGGATTGCCAGTCGCAAATGCTCGGTAAATGCCTGCTCTCTCCAGTCTGAGTACATCATCCCGGCAGATGCGCCTTACCCTGACTACTACAGGCAGAAGAAGGCGCTGAGTGAAGCCAAGAAAACGAATCCAGGGCTGAAAGCTGTTCACTCGCAGGTGCTGCAAGATGTGATTGGCAGGGTTGACTCTGCTTTTGCCTCTATGAAGCAGCGTGGTCACGGCTTTCCTAGATTCAAAAAGTTTGGACAGTTCAGATCGTTTCTGTTTCCCCAGATTGACAGCGATGTCATTACGGAGAACCAGACGGCAGTCGCTACAACGGGGGGAACCCCCGCAACGCGCTGCCTCATCAAACTGCCCAAAGTTGGCAAGGTCGCCATCAATATGCACCGCCCTATACCTAGCGGATTTAAGCTGAAAACGGCTCGAATTGTCCGTAAAGCGTCGGGGTGGTATGTTTCGCTGGCCGTGCAGATGGATGTCAGTGTTCCTGACTCTATCCCGCAGGGTCATGCGATGGGTGTTGATGTCGGGCTGGAGTATTTTCTGTCCACTTCTGACGGTGAGCAGGTCAAGCGGCCTCGCTTCTTTAATCAACTGCAACGCAAGCTGGAATTGCTGCAACGCAGGCTAAAAAGCAAGCAAAAAGGCTCGTCTAACCGCCGCAAGTTGAACCAGAAGATTGGCAGACTGCATGAGCAAATTGCAAACTGCCGCCGTGATTTTCACTTTCAACTGGCTCATCGTCTCTGCGACAATGCCGGAATGATCTTTGTCGAAGATCTTGATTTCCGCATTATGGCTAAGGGGATGCTGGGTAAGCATACTCTGGATGCTGGCTTGGGGCAGTTTGTAAATCAAATTCTGAGCTGGGTCTGCTGGAAGCGGGATGTCTACTACGGCAAAGTTGATCCAAATGGCACAAGCCAGGAATGCCCGGACTGTGGCGCTGTAGTCAAAAAGGATCTGAGTGTTCGGGTTCATCATTGCCCTGAGTGTGGATCAACCAAGCCTAGAGATATTGCTAGCGGTCAAGTGATCCGGAATCGTGGACTCTCTGCGGTGGGACTCATCGTGGAAGAAATTGCCTGTGGACGGGATCTGTCGGGGGCACTGCCTAGACAAGACCGAGTGAAGCAGGAAAGTCTCAGGAGCGATCTTGAGAAGCCCGCGCTGTATGCGTAGCATCAGCGTCGGGAGTTGTCACTAAAGAAGACAAGCTGTGAGCGGCTGGGCATCCTAATAGCTGGATGTCTAGATAGCCAGGGTTTTGAGGTTTAGCCCTATCCGTCAGACTGCCACCAACTTGCTTTTGAGATACCGGGTGCCGCCGCTGATATATGACCAAGCTGCCGCTGACGTTTAAATTGAACCGTCGCCAGAGCCATGCTTCTACCAGCCTCTCAGCCGATGCGCTTGATCCAATCTTTCCGTTTTATCTGGCATTTGATGCCGAGATGCAGATTGTGCGGATGGGCAGTGCCCTCCAGCGGCTTTGCCCAATGCTGGCCGTGGGCGAGCGCGTCGATCTGCATTTTCGGCTGCGCCAGCCCGATATTGCCCTAGCATTTGAGGCGATTTGCGATCAGTCTAGTCCAGTGCTGCTGCTAGAGTCTCTGCATAATCAGCTCCAGTTCAACGGCCAAGCCATCTATAGCCCGCAGCAGCACTGGCTGTACTTTTTGGCCATGCCGCAGCTATTGGATCAGCCCGATCTAGATGCCCTGACGCTGAAGCTCTCAAATCGGGCGCGGCAGGGGAGTGCTTCTGATATGCTGCTGCTGCTGCAAGCTCGCACCACCACGCTCTCAGATACCCGGCGGCTGGCCGAAAAAATTGCCGAGCAGCGCTCAGAGCTACGGATGGCTCTGCGGCAGGCCGAGTTGGCTACCGCTGTGCTAGAACAAGCCGCAGATGCAATTGAAATCACTGATGCTCGGACTAGGCTGCTCTATGTCAACCCAGCTTTTGAGCAGATTACGGGCTACAGCCGCGAAGAGGTGCTGGGAAGAACCCCGGCTGAGCTGTTTCGCTCCGAGCAGCATGAGCCTGATTTCTATCAGAAAATTGATAGCGCGATCCAGGCGGGTCAGGTTTGGCAAGGAGCCTATGTGGGGCGGCGCAAAGACGGCTCGCTCTATCCGCAAGATGCCACCATCTTTCCCATTCACAACCGAGCCGGTCAGATTACCAATCATGTGGCCATCAAGCGGGATGTCAGCGATCGCCAGCGTACCCAGGACAAGCTCGGCAACTCTCTGTCGCTGCTGCAAGCCACCTTTGAAGCCACTGCCGACGGCATTTTAGTGACAAACAGCCAGGGCAATATTCTGAATTTCAACCAGAAATTTGCCGAACTCTGGCAGCAGGGACAGCAGCCTGTGGCCTGGGATGAGTTTCATGACCTCGGCTTTGTTACCAGCTTCCTGAAGCAGCCGCAGCAGTTTCTAGCCCGGATGCAGGCGCTCTACAGCCAGCCCCAAATTGAAAGCCACGATATTTTAGCTCTCAAAGACGGGCGATCGCTCGAAGGTCGCTCCTGTCCGCAGCGCCTGGGAGATTCGGTGATTGGCCGGGTCTGGAGCTTTCGAGATGTCACAGAGCGCCTGCAAACCGAAACTCAGATTCGCTATCAGGCGGCGCATGACCTGCTGACTGGGCTACCCAATCGCCAGTCTTTCAACGAGCGGCTGGCGAATGCCCTAGCAGAGGCCAAGCGCCATCAGCACCAGCTAGCCGTGATGTTCCTCGATCTCGATCGGTTTAAGCTGATCAACGACTCGCTGGGTCATGCGGCGGGCGATCTGCTGCTGAAAGAAGTGGCGCGGCGGCTGAAGCGCTGCCTGCGGCGGCATGACATGGTGGCGCGCTGGGCGGGCGATGAGTTTACGGTGCTGCTAAGCGATGCTAGCGTTGAAGATGCCTTGCAGGTGGCCGAGAAAATTCTGACGGCGATGAAGCCAGATTTTGACCTCGAAGGCCACCTGCTGCATGTCAGCAGCAGCATTGGCATTGCAATTTACCCCACCAACGGCAGCGATGCAGAAACGCTGCTGAAAAACGCCGACGCAGCGCTCTATCGCGCCAAAGACAGCGGGCGCAATGGCTACCATCTCTATACCTCGGCGATCAGCTCCGAAACCTCAGAATGGCTGGCCTTAGAGAGCCATCTGCACCGAGCCTTGGAGCGGCAAGAATTTCTGCTCTACTACCAGCCGCAGGTGAACGTAGTGACGGGCGAAATCACGCAGATGGAGGCATTGCTGCGCTGGCAGCATCCAGATCTGGGGCTGGTATCCCCCGCCAAATTTATTCCGCTGGCCGAAGAGAACGGCTTAATTCTGCCGATTGGCGAATGGGTGCTGCGAACCGCCTGCACTCAGAACTACCGCTGGCAAGCCGCCGGACTGCCGCCTGTCCGGGTGGCAGTAAACCTGTCAGCCCGCCAGCTGCGGCAGCCGAATCTGGTGAAATGGGTGGCGCGAATTTTGCAGGAAACCGGACTAGCGCCGCGCTACCTGGAGCTAGAGATTACCGAGACGACCGTCATGAAAAACGTGGAGCTGACCAAAAGCATTCTCTATGCGCTGCATCAGATGGGCGTCTCAATGGCGATGGATGACTTTGGTACAGGCTATTCGTCGCTGGGTTCACTGAAGAAGTTTCCGTTTAACACGCTGAAAATTGACCAGTCGTTTGTGCGCGATTTGACCACCGACCCTAACGATAAGGCGATTGTGGCGGCAATTATTGCGATGGGGCGGGTGCTCAACCTGAAGCTGGTGGCCGAAGGCGTGGAAACCAAGGTGCAGGAGCATTCGCTGCTTTCTCTAGACTGCGAGGAAATGCAGGGCTATTTGTTCAGTCCGCCGCTCTCAGCCGAAGAGGCCACCATGCTGCTGGAAGGCCAGATGCTGCCAGCCTAGCTCCTATTCTTCAAGACCAATAGCGCAAGTTCCGCTCAAGCTTGATTCAGCCCGCTATTTCTTTACGCTCGCATAAATGCTCCGTAAGATTACTACACAAATGTACCGATCCGAGGGTACTATGTACGGTAGCGATGCAATGCCCCTGGGCGGCATCGATGTTGAATTTAGAGAACTCATGGACCCTAGTCCATCCCCACATAGTACAGTTCCTCTCTAAGCGGGTGAGCCAGCCTCTCAGCGCGGGAGAGGTTGAAATAGGAGGTTGCCATGCTCACGATCCCAGAGAAGCAGATTTCTTGGGCAGATGTTGGCTCGGAAGTCGCTGGCCTGAACCAGATGAAATGGGAACTCAGCCAGCTTCCGGCGATTGATATCTGTGACCAAATCGTAAAAATGACCTTTGAAAGTCGAGCGATTGCGTTTCGGCTGCTGCGTAAAGACGTGGCCACGGATGTGTTTGAATATCTGCCCAGCGAGATCCAGGAAGAGCTGATCAGCTCTTTGCAAGCTGCCGACGTGCGGCATCTGGTCGAAGCGATGCGGCCTGACGATCGAGCTGAGCTATTTGACGAGCTGCCCGCCCGGATTGTTAAGCGCTTGCTGCAACAGCTGAGTCCGGCTGAGCGGCAGGCGACTGCCACCATTTTGGGCTACGCCGAAGGCACAGCGGGTCGGCTAATGACCACCGAATATGTGCAGCTCCGCGACGGCATGACCGTGGGCGAAGCGCTGGAGAAAATTCGGCGCAGTGACGAAGACAAAGAGACCATTTACTATGCCTATGTAATTGACGACCAGCGGCGGCTGGTGCGGGTTGTCTCGCTGCGGCAGCTGTTGTTTACTATTCCGACTACCCGAATTGACGATATTGCCAGCACCCGGGTGATCAAAGCCTACACCGAGATGCGGCAGGAAGAAGTGGCGCAGATCATGAAGCGCTATGACCTGATTGCCATACCGGTGGTAGACCGCGAGAATCGCCTGGTGGGTATTGTCACCATTGACGACATGGTGGATGTGCTGGAAGAAGAAGCCACCGAAGATATCCAAAAGCTGGCCGGGGTGAGCGGCGGCGACGAGGCGGCGCTCTGTTCGCCGCAGGTGACGCTTCGCAAGCGGCTGCCCTGGCTGTTGGGCAATATTGGCCTCTATCTGGGCGCAGCCAGCGCGATTGCCCCGTTTCAGCATGTGATTTCGCTGGTGCCCGTTCTGGCGGTTGTGATGCCAATTTTATCCAACGCCAGCGGCAACGTCGGGATTCAGGCGCTTTCGGTGACGGTGCGCGGGCTGGGCGTGGGCGAAGTCACCCAAGCCGACACGCTGAAAATTCTGCGGAAGGAGCTGTTGGCGGGTCTGGGGACGGCGGTGGCGCTGGGAGCGGCACTGGCGATTCTGTCGCTGGTCTGGGCATTGCCTTCAGAGCGCTGGGTCGCAATTGTGGCCGGACTGGTGATGGTACTTAACGTCTTTGTGGCGGCGAGTCTGGGCACATTGCTGCCAATGGGGCTGAAGCGGCTGAAGCTTGACCCAGCTTTAATCAGCGGCCCGCTGCTGACCACAACGCTAGATGCTGTGGGATTTCTGACCTTTCTCAGCCTAATTTCGCTGGCGCTGAAGCTGTTTGGCTAAGCGATTGCCCAATAGCTAGCCGAGAGATTCACGGCAGACGCTACAGTAGATAGGCCGATACCAGAGTCCGGATATGACCGCTGCATCCTTGCCTGAAGCTGAACTGCGCCGCCCGCGCCCGACCGATCTGCGTCTGTTCAAGATCCTCATCCCCCATGCCAAACGCAACCTGAAGCTGCTGATTGCTTCGCTGGTACTGCTGATTCCGCTGGCGCTGGCGGGAGCAGTCCAGCCAATTATTATTGGGCAGGCGGTGGCGCTGGCCAAGCAAGAGCCAGTGATGGGCTTTTTGCAAGGCAAGTCGCTGGTGGCAGGAGCACAGCTGTTAATCTGGCTGCTGATTCTAACGCAGATGGTGCAGCTGGCCTTTAGCGGCGTTCAGGGCTTTTTGATTCAGAAGGTGGGGCAGCGAATGACGGCCAGCATTCGCGACGACTTGTTTGCCCATGTCACCTCGCTGGCCACCCGGTTTTTTGACCGCACGCCAGTTGGCCGCTTAATTACCCGTCTCACCAGCGATGTGGATGCGCTGGGAGATGTGTTTTCGACCGGAGCCATTGGCGCAGTTAGCGATCTGCTAACCATGCTGGTGATTTTGGTGGTGATGTTTTCGCTCCAGTGGCAGCTGGCGCTACTGCTGCTGGCGATGCTGCTGCCGATTACGGGGCTAATTATCTACTTTCAGCAGCAGTACCGCATTGCCAACTACCGCTCGCGGGAAGAACTCTCAGCCCTGAACTCGACTTTGCAAGAGAACATCGTCGGGATTAACGTGGTGCAGCTGTTCCGGCGCGAGAAGTTTAACGCTGAGCTGTTTAAAACAATTAACCTGCGCTATGTCAAACAAGTAGACCGCACGATTTTCTTTGACTCAGCGGTTTCGGCCACGCTGGAATGGATTGCCTTAGCGGCCATTGGCGGCGTGCTCTGGCTGGGCAGCCTGCTGGTGCAGGGCGAGGCGCTAGAGTTCGGCATTTTGACCTCGTTTATTTTGTTTGCTCAGCGCCTGTTTGATCCGCTGCGCCAGTTTGCTGAGCGCTTTACGGCGATTCAGGCGGGGCTGACGGCACTAGAGCGGGTCAGCGATATTTTGAATGAGCCGATTGAAATCCGCGATCCGGTGCGCTCGGCACTCAGCGCTACTTTGCCTAGCTATGCTGCGGAGCGCAATGAAGCCAGCGAAATTCGCTTCGAGCATGTTTCGTTTGGCTATAAACCCGACGAGCTAGTGCTGCACGATCTAAATTTCACAATTCGTCCCGGCGAAAAAGTGGCGCTGGTGGGGCCAACAGGCGCTGGCAAAAGCTCAATTATTCGGCTGCTCTGCCGCCTGTATGAAGTCACAGAAGGCCGCATTTTGCTGAACGGCCAAGATATCCGCGATATGGCTCAAGCCGAGCTGCGGCGGCAGATGGCGGTGATTTTGCAAGACGGATTTCTGTTTGCCGGAGATGTCAAAGGCAATATTACGCTGGGCGAACCCTATACCCTAGAGCAAGTAAAAACTGCCGCCGCCCAAACCAATGTGGCGCAGTTTATTGAGCGTCTGCCCCAAGGCTATGACACTGAGCTGCGGCAGCGCGGCACCAACCTGTCGGGCGGCGAAAAGCAGCTGTTGGCCTTTGCGCGAGCCGCCATCCGCAACCCCAGCATTCTGGTGCTAGATGAGGCAACGGCCAATTTAGATGTGGGCACTGAGGCGATGATTCAGGAGGCGCTGGAAACCCTGCTGGAAGGCCGCACAGCGATTGTGATTGCCCACCGGCTTTCGACGATTCGCAGCGTTGACCGGATTTTGGTGCTGAAGCGAGGCGAGCTGATTGAGTCAGGCAGTCACGAAGAGCTGCTGGTTGAAGACGGGCTTTATGCCAGCCTCTATCGCCTACAAATGTTGGAAGAGTAGAGTTCTCAACTTTCTGAGCAGCGTTCACAGAGATTTCTAGATTAAATTCACTTCGATACGAAAGCGATCTATATCATCCTGAATTCTACCAAGACTCACCAGACTCAACTGCGGCTATTTTAACAAAACTTGAGCATGGCTGCTTTGAGGCGACTCAGGGACTACAGAATCAGGCAGAGTTTTGGGCTAGGTTCAAGCAGCCAACTCAAAAAGTTTAATTCATTTCAAATTGGGCTTGTTGAGGCATCTTTCAGGAATTCAAAACTTCCGATATACTGACTTGGAGCTGAATTAAGGGCATCAGTGATTTTTAAGCCTGAGCCAGACTGAGCTGGCGCGCTGGGATCTCGGCGGTTTTTCGAGCAATGTCGATATGAATTTGAAACTGTGGTTAAGCAGGATTTGACTCAGATGAATCTAAAAGTGGCAAGGAAGCTGCTGAGTTCGGTGATGATGGTGTCGCTGCTGGTGGCTTGCAGCAGGCCAGAGCAGGCGGGTGGGCCGCCCGGAGCTGGGCAGGCAGTGCCGGTGAAGATGGTTGACCTGGAGTCGAGTCCGGTAGAAGACAGCTCTGAGTTTGTGGGGACGCTGGAAGCTGCCCAGAAGGTGACGCTACAGCCGCAGACCCAGGGACGGGTGAAAGCGGTGTTGGTCGCGAATGGCGATCGGGTGACGCAGGGCACGCCCATTCTCTCACTCAGCATTGATCAGTCGCAGGCCAATATGGATACCGCTAGAGCAGGCGTGAGTTCAGCCCAGGCCAGCGTCAGCGCCGCACAGGCCGCTAAAGGCACGGCAGAAGCGCGTTTACAGGCTTCACAGGCCGACCAAGCCAGATCCACCGCTGACCTCCAGCTCCAGCAGGCTGAATTTAGCCGCACCTCGTCGCTAGTAGCTGAGGGGGCG
>CASBQH010000311.1 GCA_949127695.1 Synechococcales cyanobacterium PMM_0073 | reverse complement strand
TAGAAGATCATCAATCTCAAACCCTTCACTTCCTATCGGGATTAGGTGATTGATATATCGCAAGCCAATTCGGTTAAGAGTGTACTCACCACAAAGACTTATATAGACTGTAAAAGCCTGAGAAATCAGATCCCTGAAGTCTTCCCAATTTACGTAAGGTTGAAGGCGATTGACAATTAAACGACTCTGACCAATCTGAAGCATCGCCGAACCGTCTGAGCGCTTTAATTGAAGCCTCTGAGGACTAATAACTTGTGGAACAGTTCCTAGATTATTTAGCCCCACTTGAAAATTTAACTCATTAACTGAGTCCTGGAGTGGAAATTCCTCTCTGACCTGAGCATAAAACAGCCCCGGCAGGGTTAGTTCATTACCACCAGCCAGATTGAACTGAAACTCACATAGAGCCTCTACAAGCGGTTGCGACTTTAGCTTTTCTCCCATATCCTTCCAGATGTGCTAGATCCACTATGGCATAGAGCTACAAAGCCTACATACTCCATAGTAAAATAATTTTGCCAAGAAAAAAGGACGAGGAAAAGACATAGCGGTAATGGGCTGAACCTGTGGATTGAGCCTAAGCATTTAGCCAAATTTGTAGCGACTGACGACGCGACGACGCTCTGAACTATTCTCCTTTTCCACAGGTCTAGCCCACGACCAAATGTCAGTGCAGAATAGAGCCAAATCCCTTTAGACTTAAGAGGCTGATCGTCGCTCGCCGCATGTCTGCCGAAACTCACGCCAACCAAAATCTATTTTTCTCACTGCCCTACGAATCGGCCTTTGAGCGCCTGGGTGAGGATTATTACAGCATTGTGGCTGCTGCCGAATTTCCACAGCACAGCCTGCGGTTTCGCAATGACCAAATTTTGCCGCAGCTTGGGCTTGACCCAAAGCAGGTGAGTGATGCCGATTTTATTGCTGCCTTTGGCCGATTTGAGCTGCCGCAGCCGCTTTTGGCAATGGCCTATCACGGCTATCAGTTTGGCGAATATAACCCTAGCTTGGGCGACGGACGCGGCTTTCTGGCAGGGCAAATCCGCGCAGGCGACGGCGAACTCTACGACTTTGGCACCAAAGGCTCTGGCCGCACGCCTTATTCTCGTACTGCTGACGGTCGCCTAACGCTCAAAGGCGGCATCCGCGAAGTGCTGGCTGCCGAAATGCTGCACCAATTGGGCGTTAAGACCTCGCGCTGCTTCAGCTTAATTGAAACAGGCGAACCGCTTTGGCGCGGCGATGAGCCTTCCCCCACGCGCTCTGCGGTGATGGTGCGCTGGTCGCGGTCGCATATTCGGTTTGGCAGCTTCGAGCGGCTGCATTATTTGGGACGCCCGGATTTAATTCAAAAATTGCTGGATCACGTCATCCAGATTTACTATCCGCATTTGCTGGGGCAAGACGACGCCTATCTGCGGTTTTATCGCGAACTGGTCGAGCGGGTAGCGGAGTTGGCGGCGCAGTGGATGACGGTTGGCTTCTGCCATGCGGTGCTGAATACGGACAATATGTCGATTACGGGCGAGAGCTTCGACTATGGCCCGTTTGCTTTCATGGAGCGGTTTGACCCCAAATTTACCGCCGCCTACTTCGACTATGCCGGTCGCTACTGCTATGCCAATCAGCCTGCTGCCTGTCTCTGGAATCTGCAAAAGCTGCAAGCGCCGCTGAAGAAACTGCTTGACCCAATCGAAATGGAGCAGGCGCTCGATCAATTTGATGCGCGTTATCAGCAGGTCTATCGGCAGCGAATGCTCCGCAAGCTGGGCTTTGAATCCAGCGTTGAGCTATCCACTGAGGTGACAGACGAGCTGCTGCAACGGACGCTGCAATTGCTCTGGGACAGCCAAATTGGCTACCACGAGTTTTTTAAGGCGCTGCGCTTGCAGTTTGAGGCGAACTGGCGCGAAAAGATGCAGTTTAGCTTTGAGACTGCGCTAAAATCTGATGCCGCTGCTTGCTTCGAGGCATGGCGCGAGTTCTACCAGCAGATCTTGGCTAGCCTACCAGAATCCGAACTGACGGCTGTGGCGCAGCGATTGCGGCAGCACAACCCCCTGACGGTGATCATCCGGTCAGAAATTGAGGCGGTCTGGGAACCAATTGCTCTACAAGACGACTGGCGACCATTTTGCGAACTGCTGGAGCGGATTTGGACGGCGGTAGAGAAGGCATCTGGCAATTAACGGTGCGGTTCAGTGGACGCAGATAATACTTGCAACTCAGCCAATAAAGCCTGGTATATTTCGCTGCAACCGAATCGTTATACTGCACTCTGGTTATTTAATATCGAGTCTGTAAATTTCTGGGTGTCATTGAGCAGTTCGAGCTGAGCAAATTTTTCGTAAAGCGACAGCTCGGAACCTTCCATCCGCTGCTGCACCTTTTTGGTCATCTCCTGAGTGGTCTGCTTTGGCTCACCTTCTACACCATATTGTACCATCACAGTTTCCAGAATGCCTAGATTCTTGCGGTCATCGTCCAGCATGTCACTGATCCGCTTACGAATATCTGAATCGTTGCAGACCGTCATCAAAGACTGTTCGCTTGAAATTAGCAGCGACTGTACTGTCTTCATATCGTCCAACTTTGAAGCAATTGCGATCCGCTTCTGATCATCAAGTGTCGTTACCATTGCTGTTCTCCTATCTTTTAACTTTTCGTCGAATGTTTTTGACGACTAGACTCCTGGCTAAAATCTTGAAGTTAGAGTTTCCAACTCTCTCAATGACCCCAACAGAGAGTTGACGATCTGCCGCAGCCTGTGGATAATAGGAAACCGTGACGTTAAATTGCAGAGCAGATAACTTGAGAGAGTGCTGTTCTTGCTGCTTGGCTCACAATATGCGGAACTGGCGGAATTGGTAGACGCGCATGATTCAGGTTCATGTGCCGCAAGGCTTCCGGGTTCAAGTCCCGGGTTCCGCATTTGCCAGAATTATCATGCCTAGATATAGCCATGAGTGAACGGTGGTTCAAATCATGCTGACGAGCCGACAAAATCCGCTGGTGAAGCAGATGCGAAAGCTGCATCAGCGTAAAGCTCGCCGCGAACAGCAGCTATTTTTGCTAGAAGGAACGCATCTGCTGCAAGAAGCCTGTGCTGCCGCCTACCCGCTAGATACGCTTTGCTATACGCTGGACTGGCAGAACCAGCATCCGGAACTCTGGCAGCAGGTGAGCCAGCAGGCGCAGCGCGTCGAGTTGATCACGCCGGAGGTGCTGCAAGCCATTGCCACAACCGTTCATCCTGATGGAGTAGTGGCCACAGCCGCATCACGAGCAGCTTGGCCACAGCGGCAGCAGCCGTTGCAGCTGGGACTTGCTCTAGAAGCAATTCAAGACCCAGGAAATTTGGGCGCTATTTTTCGGACAGCAGCAGCAGTGGAAGTCGATCGACTCTGGATTGGGGCTGACGGGGTCGATTTAGAAAATCCTAAGCTGCTGCGCGCTTCTGCCGGACAGTGGTTTCGGCTACCGCTCCAGCCCAGCCCTGATCTGCTGAGTGAGCTGCAAGCTCTCAAGTCCAGCGGCATCCAGCTGATTGCGACACAGCCAACCGCCGAGCTGACTTACTGGCAGGTAGATTTTAGCCGCCCTAGCGTGATTTTGCTGGGCAACGAGGGCGCGGGTTTGTCGGCTGAACTCACCGAGCTAGCCGATTTGGCCGTGCAGATTCCGCTGGCGGTCGGCGTCGAGTCGCTGAATGTAGCTGTCGCGGCAGCTTTGGTTTTATACGAAGCTCGGCGGCAGCGCTGGGCGACTTCAGCGGCAGCTTCAGCGGCGACTTAGGCCAAATCTGGCTGAGCGGGGCGGCAAATGCCAAACACTGAGGTGTAGCCATGCAGAAAGGTGCTGTCGCCAACTGGGCCAATTTCGCCGTTGCAGAAAAAGCCGCTCAGCGGCGTCATTCCCAAATATTCGGCAAATAGCTTGGAGTCAAAGTTGGGCTGCTGATACAGCCCTTCGCCCCGCCCCATACAGGCAAACATCAGCGCCCCAACTGGCGAAGGCTGATTCGCCGCATAGCGGGCTAGCAGCAGCCGCAGATCTTCAGCAGAGGCGGCAGCATCGCGCAGGTGAAACTGAATCCGCTGGCCTGCCCGAATCCGATCGCCCACCGCAATTGCGGCAGTGTTGGGATCGACGCCCAGCAGGTTGCGAATTAAAAAATCCCCCTGCTCTAGGTTTTGCTTAAAGGCCGTCTGCGCCACGCCGACGAACAGCGACTGCTGCGCCAAAGCGCGATCTGCGTCATTTAGATCTTCAAACAGCGATTGCAGTAAGGCTAGCGGCGTCTGGGCTTCAGCACTGGCTTCCAGCGGCTCTAGCTGAGTCAAAATATTGCGCTCAGCCGCCACCACCCGATAGGCCGTGCCAATGGGCCGACAGCCCTGCGCCACGATTGGATCAAGGGCAATATTGCCGCTGAGCGCCACGCCCACAATCCCGTCTGGGTAGTAGTCGCTGCCGCAGAACAGGCCGCTGCTGCCGCCGTTGACGCTGGCTAGCCCGCCCAGTTTGACTGAGCCTGGATAGGCAAAATCTAGCCCCTGCAATAGCTCTGAGACTCCGGCAGAGAGCGGCGAAGCCAGCAGCACAAACTGCGGACTCGCCTCAGCAGGCACGCCCATCAGCTCAATCCAGGCATTGGGAGAGCTGTCTGGATCGGGCAAGGCGGCGGCTGAGAGATGAAAAGGGCGCACCTGCACCTGCGGCAATTGCGCCAGCGTCAGGCTGAGGGCTGCCCGGTTTTCCACCTCCTGCACCTGTCCATCCGCGCCCACCCCCAGCACGCCGCCGCCGCTACAGCCAATCAAGGCCGGCAGGGGCAGAGCCGCTTGCAGCAGCGGCAAGAGCCGCGAATATTCGCTGGCAAACGCGGCAGAAATAAACAGAATCGCTAAATCTGGCGATGGCAGATGCCGCACCTGCTCCACCACTTCGTGAATGGCTGCCTCTAGCGAAGGCTGAGTTGAAAGGGCGCTCACCCACTGCATTTGCGAAGTGGACGGCACAGACGGTACAGACGGCGCGGTGGATTCTGCCATATCTTTTTCCCTCAGATTCCTCAGAAGCAACTAAAACAGGTTTTAATGAGCTCTGCAAGCGCAGAGCTTCATAGCCTGCAAGTGCGAATGTATTTTCATTATGGCGGCTGCGTCTCAAACCTTAAGAAAACTGCTCAATTTTGCCCAATCATTTAAAACTTCAGGCATGACTAAAAAGAAGCAGAGTTTCAGAACATCCAACTGGGTGATTTGGTTTCTAAGAGATTTAAGCTACCTTAGAGTCATACCACCTGATCCACTGAATAAATAAAGCAGAACTTATGAGCGACATCAAAGAAAAGATCGACCAAGAGCGTCAGGAAGCTCGGGCTGCCTGCGATGTGAATGGCGCTGAATCTCCGGCCTGTGCTGCTGCCTGGGATGCGGTCGAAGAACTCCAAGCTGAAGCTGCACATCAGCGCGAAAAAGAGCCGCCCAAGAACTCCTTCGAGCAATACTGCGACGCCAATCCTGAAGCAGATGAATGCCGGATTTACGACAACTAGCGCTGCGACTCTGATTGAGCCAGCAGAAGCAGAAATTCTGCAAAAAGGCATCCCAGATTGGATGCCTTTTTATATTGTTTTTGAAATTCTAGAAACCTGAGTAGACCCAAGATGCAGCAGGTGACTTTAGCAGATGCTGCCGCCACGCAGGCGCTAGCAGCGGCACTGGGGCAGGTAATTTCGGCAGGGACTGTGCTGCTGCTCAACGGCGACTTGGGCAGCGGCAAAACCACCTTTGTGCAGGGGCTGGGCGCAGCGCTAGGCGTTAAAGAACCCATTGTCAGCCCCACCTTTACCATCGCCAACGAATACCCCGAAGCCCGCCTGCCGCTCTACCATTTTGACCTCTATCGACTCCAGTCTGAGGAGACTGCCGCGCTGAATCTAGAAGGCTATTGGGAAGGCGAGTATCCTCTGGGCGTTGTGGCGATTGAATGGGCGGAGCGCCTGAAATATTGGCCGCAGGACTATCTGGAAATTAATCTATCGATTAGTCCAGGATCAATTGATCCCATTGATCTAACTGATCTAACTGATCCAGCCGATCCAGCGCCGTCTGGCCGCTTGGCGGAATTTAAGGCAGTCGGAACCCGCTCACAGAGCCTGCTTCAAGCGCTGCTGGCAGAGGCTCTAGGCCGATAGATTGCGGTGGGATAGCGTTCTGGGCTGAGCTGAATTACCAGATCCACCCGGCCAGACTGGATCAGCGGCGGCAGGAACAAGGCCGGATGCAGCGCCAGCCAGAAATATT
>CASBQH010000310.1 GCA_949127695.1 Synechococcales cyanobacterium PMM_0073 | reverse complement strand
CATCCGGCGACGAAGGAGAACATCCTCGCCCACCTGGACCGCCTGCTGTCGGGCGGCGGTGACAAGGCGAAGGCGATCCGCAAGGACGACGTGGTACTCCTCACCCTCTCCGGTCACGGGCTGGAGGTGTTCCTTGACGGCAAGACGAAGGACACCTTCTTCGCCCCGACTGACGGAAAGAAGAAGGAGCCGAAGACGCTGGTGAACGTGGGCGGACAGGTGCGGCGACAGCCGATCACAGTCAACGCGGAGGCCGATCCGGCTTCCTATATTGTAATAACGCTGCTAATTGGCACAGCCGACGACCAACCTTTGTTTCAGCCCAACTCGCTGCATTCTGCCGAGGAGCTAACTGCCGTTTTGCAGCGCTTAGGCGGCATTGCGCCCAGCTATTTGCTGATCTATGAGCTAATCTGGACGCCCCAAGCGGCCACCGACAGCCTCTCTCGCGATCAGCTGTTGGCGCATTATCCTGATCTAATTCAAATTGCTTAACCCAATCGCCAAATAGGAAGCCCAAACCATGCCGCTAATCAAAGTTCAGAGTTCGGTGGCCAGCCCAGAGTCCGCCGCCGTTGAAGCAATGCTGAAGCAACTGTCAAAAAGCCTAGCGCAGCATATGGGCAAGCCTGAAGCCTATATCATGACCGCGTTTGAGCCTGAAGTTGCGATGACCTTTGCTGGCACGACCGAGCCAGCTTGCTATATCGAAATTAAGAGCGTCGGCAGCATGAAGCCTGAGCAAACTCTGGCGATGAGTCAAGATTTTTGCCAGCAGGTACAGGATAGCTTGGGCGTACCGCTAGAGCGCACCTACATTGAGTTTGCCGATGCCAAAGGCTATATGTGGGGCTGGAACGGCTCAACTTTTGGTTAGACGGCATTACTCTCAAGGCGGCTACGCGACAGTTCCGGCGATAGCTCCTTGGAGCAGTCCCTGCCCATCGCTTAAACGCTTTGCTAAATGAGACTTCCGATGGATAGCCAACCTGAGCAGCAATCTCTCGAATTCCAAATCGACTCTCTTGGAAGCGGGCGCAGTTGCCTATGAACAGCCCAAAGTCAAACCTTGGGGGCAGACAGTCGCCTACGTTCGTGATCTAGACGGAATTCTGATCGAGATTGGTCAATCGTCATGGTAAGGGGTGGAGCTGTTAGGCAGTAAGCCAAAAATCCCTGAAAGTCATTTCAGATCAGGATTTCAGGGATTTTCTCTTTTGCCCAACAGTTCAAATGTAACGGACGGACAAAAGCTATCAGCGCTGAGTTCAAGAATGTCTGCCGCCGCTGATTTGAGCCGTTATGCCGCATTGCTTTCCCTATAGCCCAAAGGTATGGCTCAAAGCTTGATCAACATCTGTTGCTAGTAATGAGCCAATTACACGCTGAATCGCAGAGCTTGTAATGGTTGCCAAATTGTCAGTCATAACGACTGAATCTGTCAGTAGTCCTGATTGCAATCCTTCTGTAGAATTTAAAAGCACAGTGACCCGACTCAGATGCCCTGCTCTTGACATTTGACTGGTGATCATCGCCACAATAACTTGTGGCAAACCTGTCTTCAAGCCATCTGCTTGAACGATCAAAGCAGGTCTTGTTTTGGCAGTGGTCAAGTTAGAGTTTGGAAAGAGGACAAGAACAACATCATTTCGCCTAACGGTTAACCTGGGCTGCGTCATAGTTGTTATAGATACTCATTTCTGGACTGTCCCAATCCTCTGCGAATGTTGCCAAGCGTTCCCGCAGGACTTCAGACTGCTCTCTGTCAAGTCCTTGAGAATCGAGATCTATCTCATCTAATCTCACAAAAATCACAATAACCCGCGCTCCTTCATAGAGATCGGTAGGTTGCTCGATGAGTTCCACTCGACCGTTTCGATAAATTCCTTCAACATTTGTTAGCATATCCGTCCTAAAGCTGATGACCGTCATACTTCTAGTATCCACGACAACATAAAGCCAGCAAGTCCCCACAAGCAAGAAAAATACCCACATGGCGAGGAAATCATGCTGAAAGCGCTCCTGTTCGACTTAGACGGCACGCTAGTCGAAACTGACTCGCTGCATTTCATGATCTGGCAAGATTTTCTGCGCGACTACGGCATTGACAGCGACCGCGAGTTTTATCAGACTCACATCAGCGGCAGGCTCAATCCCGATATTGTGGCAGATCTGCTGCCGCAGCTGGATGCAGAGGCCACCGCTGATTTTATTTGGCGCAAAGAGGCCGAGTTTCGCAATCGTGCCACCGCGCTACAGCCGATGCCGGGACTACTGCCGCTGCTGGACTGGGCGCAGCAACAGGCAATCCAGATTGCTGTAGTCAGCAATGCGCCGCGCGAAAACGTCTGGTTTGCCCTCAAAGCACTCAAGCTGGAAACGGCCTTTGAGCAAGTAATTTTGGGCGACGATCTGCCTAAAGGCAAGCCCGATCCGCTGCCTTACCAGGAGGCACTCAGGCAGCTTCAGGTTTCACCAGAGCAGGCGGTCGCCTTTGAGGACTCGCCTTCGGGGATGCGTTCGGCAATTGGAGCCGATATTTTCACCGTTGGAATTGCCTCAACCCACAGCCCGGAAGCGCTAGAGCAGCTGGGCGCTCAGCTCGTAATTCCTGACTTTACCGACGCTCGATTGCTGTCGCTGCTGGAGCAAAAACTGAAGCGACCCGTGAGCTAGTGGCTCAGCTCGGCCACTTCTGGCTCAAATGCCTGCCCCAGCTCCGACAGATAGCGCAGCGCTTTCGCGATATAGGCCGCGCAGTCGTAGGGCGAAGTCTCATAAAACGAGCGCCAAGCCCTGCCCTTTTGTTGGTCATAAAAGTCAGCTTGATCGGGGTAACGCTCCAGCCAAGCCAGCCGAACTGCGTGACCCACCAGCACATCCAGCACGATATATTCTTCAATTTGCAGCGCCGGGTTGCGTTCGGCAATTGCCGCCAATTCCATCAGCGCTTCGATATTCACCTGGCGATATTCAGGAGCCTGAATGCTGTTGAGCAAATGCTCAACCCGCAGCGCAAAGTTTTTCTCGCCCGCCGTCATTTCGGCCAAGATAATCTCGCTCTCTAGCCGGTTGCGCCGATCGAGCTTGTCGCCAATCACCAAGCCCCGGCAATGCTGCATCACCTGCCAGACTTTGGGATAAAAACCGGAGGGCACGCGGTTGAGCGATCCATCCCGCTGGCGCTGCTGCCACCAGTCGGTTGGCGCAGCGGTGGCAGCAGCCGCCTCGGCAGCAATCACCCACTCAATCGAATCCTGCTGCCGAATCCGCAGCGACTCCTGTTGCAGCAAAGCTTGATCCAGGCTGTCATAGCCCGCCAACACTCGGCTCAGCCGCTGTTTAACTTCAGACGGGTTGAGCTGCATCAGGCGCTCGTAAGCTTCGTCCTGCGTCACATCCAGCTCTTGCGCCAGATTGGTGGTGATTAGCAAAATTAAATAGCCCACCCGCAGCGTCAGCAGGCCATCAAACAGCTTCGGATCGGTTTTAATCAGCAGGCTGAGATAGATCAAAATCTCCTGAGTCAGCGGGCGATCGCGCACGTCGTTGCCACAGAAGGTGGTGATTTTCTCCAAAATGTCATTCGGCTGCGTCGGAGTTGTGATCAGCGAGGCTTCGCTATAGGCTTTGCCCACGGCGATCTGCTTGCCTCTGACCAGAATATCGGTGACGGCATCCGCCAGCCCCATATCGCTCTTGTGCAGCAGCGCCGCCGAGCGCCGAATCACCGCCCAAAGGTGCAGCTGGCTAGCTTTCTTATAGACCTCATCCAGCAGTTCCCCCACTGTTACGAGCTGAGCGGCCAAGCCGGTGTCGAATTCTAATCCGACGAGCTGGCTGAGTGTTTCTAGAATATCGAGCTGCTCGTATAGGTTTTGGGAGTTACGCAGACGAGCGAGCAGGCGCGGAATGTCAGTTTCATAGGACAGAAAGAAGGACTGTGTATTGCTGAGCGGCAGGTTGCTGCCCGGATCAGAAGTCAGGTAGTAAACTTCGGGTGCTAGTTCCAAAGCAGCCTGCTCAAACGTGAAATCATGCACATTGTCGATTCGTTCCAGCCCTGCGGTGAGCAAAAACTGATGCAGCTGCCCTAGCCGCACCGAAACATTGTCGCAGCTGCCGCTCTTGAGATCTTTCAGCAGCTCCAGCAGCGAGGACTGCTCAATCGCTGAAGCTTGCTCGCTGCTGGCTGCAACCATCGCATGGGTGAGCAGCAGCGTTAGCGTCGGACGGCCCAGCTGATACCAGTGGCGCTGAATGTAAGCCAGCTCGCCCTTGATCTGCGCCACCAAAAAGTTGTAATCAAGCGTAATGTAAAACTGCTGCTGATCTAAAAACGAGGGCAAAAACACAATCGTCTCGCCCTTCACCCGAAAGATCCGCGAGGTGGTAAGGCTGCGGAGTCGTCGCACGGGTCGTCCGGTCAGATGCAGCTTATCGTTACGGCCAATCTGCTGATAGATCGCCGAGAGATCTTGCGACTGCCGAATCTGAATTGACGAAACTTGGTTGAAAGTCTGCGTTTCGATGCCGTAGGTCGCCAAGTCAGACTGCAAGCGCTCGTCTTCGGCCAAGAGCGCAATCTGGACGAGCGGCTGTCGCATGTGGGTGACGCGCTGATGCCGACCCAGCGGATCAATATCACCCAGCGACAGCAGCCCTTCGCGTAGCAGCTCGCCCAGCAAATACAGGCTCTGTGCCCAGACTAGCGGCAGGTTTTCGTTGGGAATCCGAGTCTGGCTGCCAGGATTGGCGCGCTCGGCTTCGATGCTTTCAGTCGGGACAATATACAGCTCTGGCAGCAGCTTTAGGCCATGCTGCTGCACCAAAACTGCTTGCAATTTCTGGTGATAGAGCTCCACCTGCTCAGCGTCACCCCGAAACAGCGCATCCAGCATCAAATAGGTAAAAAACAGTGGCCATTCACATTCAATATGCTCAAACTGCTTCAGCTCTTTAGGCTCGTAGTGCAGCCGGGTTGGGTCTTCCAGTGTGGTCTGGTGGCCATCTCGCAGAAACCGCTTGCAGCCATAGTTGCCTTGCAGCTTCTGGATAATCTCGCGGCGCGTCCGCTCCACCAAAGCTGGATTGTCCACCGCAAAGGCCGGAAAGCCAATCACGGCCAGCACTGCCGCATCCACTTCCTTCGAGGCTGACTCTCTGGGCAGCAAAGACTCCAGCATGATCCGGGTGCGGGCAATCTCGTCCGGCAGCACATGCACCACCGACGCCTGTGAGCCGTTGACCCCAAACAGATCGAGGCCGTTAATTGCCTCTAGCGCCGCCTTAGCAATCCCCACCGAGCTAGCGTTCAGCTCTGGGTTGCCGTGGTTAATCTTGTTGCCGCGCTCCCAGATGCCGAAGTCCGGCGTGCGGTAAGCCCGACCAATGTAGTAGACCAGATTTTGGATGAAGTTGACCTCATCAATTGTAAAAACAATCTTCAGGCCAGAAGCGGTCATCTGCGCCAGCATCAGCAGGTAGAGCGAGGTGGCATCTAGCTGCAAATGCCCCCAGCCGTCGTCGCCCACCACCACATCGCCGGTGCTGGTGTCATATTTGGCATGGAGCGCATCCAGCGGAGCTTGCGAATATTTAAACTGCTCAACTTTGCCCGCCTGCCGCATCATCGCAAACAGCAGCCCTCGCATCAGCTTAATCACACTATGCTCTAGCGCGTAGGTGCGTCCCTGATGCTCATCGAGCTTGCGGTAAGCCAGCGCCAGCCCCCAAACCGCCAAAATGCTGTAGATATTATCTCGCACCCAGGCATCCGTGTAGTCGCCATGCGAAGT
>CASBQH010000309.1 GCA_949127695.1 Synechococcales cyanobacterium PMM_0073 | reverse complement strand
TGGTATTAGACGCGATTTTCTCGGTGATCTACATCGTCGTGATGTTTTTCTACAGCTGGCTGCTGACGCTGGTGGCGCTGGCCACGATTCCGCTGTTTATTTTGCTGGCTGTGGTGGCCTCGCCGCTGATTCGCCGTCAGCTGCGCGTCAAGGCAGAGCGCAACGCCGAAACCCAGTCTTACCTGGTGGAGGTGGTGTCCGGCATCCAGACGGTGAAGGCGCAGAACATGGAGCTGCGGGCGCGCTGGCAGTGGCAGAATCGCTATGCCCGCTACGTCAGCGCTGGCTTCAAAACGGTGCTGACTTCTACGACTGCTGGTTCGGCCAGCAACTTCCTCAACCAGCTCTCTGGTCTGCTGGTGCTCTGGGTAGGAGCCTATCTGGTGCTGCAAAACGAGCTAACCCTGGGTGAACTAATTGCCTTCCGAATTATTTCAGGCTATGTCACCAGTCCGCTGCTGCGGCTGGCTCAGCTCTGGCAGAACTTCCAGGAAGTGGGGCTGTCGCTGGAGCGTCTGAGCGATATTGTCGATTCGGCTCCTGAAGCAGACGAGCTAGATCGGAGCAATATCCCGATGCCGCTGATTCAAGGCCAGGTCACAGTTGATGATGTCTCGTTCCGGTTTGGCAACAGCGGCCCTTACCAGCTCAACAACGTCAACCTGGAGTTTCCGGCTGGCTCATTTGTCGGCGTGGTGGGCTTGAGCGGTTCGGGTAAGAGTACGCTGATGAAGCTGCTGCCGCGCCTCTACCCAATTGATTCAGGCCGCATCTTGATCGACGGCTACGACATTGCCAAAGTTGAACTCAACTCGCTGCGTCAGCAGGTGGGGATCGTGCCGCAGGATTCGCTGCTGTTTGAGGGCACGATTCAGGAAAACATTGCGCTTACCTGCCCCGGAGCAACGGCTGAGGAGATTATCCGCGCCGCAGAGGTGGCGGTAGCGCATGAATTTATCATGGAGCTGCCCAATGGCTACAACACCAGAGTGGGCGAGCGCGGCGCTTCGCTCTCCGGCGGGCAGCGGCAGCGGATCGCGATTGCTCGCACCGTGCTGCAATATCCGCGCCTGCTGATTTTGGATGAAGCCACCAGCGCCTTGGACTATGACTCAGAGCGGCGGGTTAGCATCAACCTAGCTGACGAATTTGATGGCCGCACCGTCTTCTTCATCACGCACCGCCTCAACACCATCCGCAACGCCGATATCATCGTCTTGATGGATAAAGGATCGCCCGTCGAGATCGGCACACATGATGAGCTGATGGCGCTCAGAGGCCGCTACTTCTGTCTGTATCAGCAGCAGGAAGTAGCTGATGAAGCATAGCGCTCATGCAACGCTCAGATTACTAAACTCACAGCTCAGCCAGATTCCCTGCTCAGGAGACCAACCCAATGAATGGACAGAATAGCAACCCCAACGACTCGCCGCAGAAAGGCAGCAACGGCACCAAGCCCGGTTCGCTGGCAGTCGGCAAAAAAGCTGAAATTGCCCCAGCTCGCTCGCAAGGTCGGATGATTCGAGCCGAGGAATTTGACCAGCCGGTTATTCTTCAGCAGCCCAGCATCTGGTCGCGGGCGATTGCGATGGGCATTGTCGGCGTCACGGTAGTGACAGTCGGCTGGGCAGCCTTAGCCAAAATTGACGAAGCCGTACCCGCGCAGGGGCAGCTTGAACCGCAGGGTTCAGTTCAGCCGATCCAGGCTCCGATCAACGGTGCGGTGGTCGAAGAAATCTATGTCAAAGAAGGGCAGACCGTCAAAAAAGGCGATCTGCTAGTGCGATTTGATTCCAGCACTGGAGCCTCAGAGCTGCGGGCAGCGGAGCAAATTCGTGATTCGCTGACGCGCCAAAATCAGTTCTATCAGTCACAGCTAGCTGGAGCCTCGCTCAACCCTAGTGAAATCCAGAAGCTGAATCTGCCGCCCGAAGTGCTGTCGCTCACCCAGAACCGAGCCGCCCTGCTTGAAGAAAATCGGCTGTATCAAGTGCAGCTAGGCGGCGGTTCGGGTGGTCTTTCTCCAGACCAGCAGGCGCGGTTGCAGGCAGGCTTAGCCGAATCAGACACCAGAGCCGCTGCCGCTCAGCTGGAGGTAGCCCAACTCCAGCAGCAGCTCAGCCAAAACCAGGCACAGTTAGCCTCAGCTCGGCAAAGTCTGACTATCGACGAAAAAATCTATGCCGATTTGAAACCGCTGCTGGATGACGGCGGAATTTCTCGTGTGCAGGTGGTGCGCCAAGAGCAAGCCGTGCTTCAAGCCCGGGCTGAAGTAGACAGGTTGAGCCAAGAAAGCGCAAAGATTGAGTACCAGATTGGGCAGGCGCGGGAACGGTTGGCCAACACGGTGGCTGTTTCTGGCAAAGATCTGCTTGACAGAATCTCTGAGAACAATAAGCAGATTGCCAATATTGACAGCCAGCTGAATAAAGCGATTCTGGATAACAAGAACCAGATTTCTGAAACCGAGCGGCGAATTAGCGATGCTCAGCTGACGATGCGCTATCAAGAGCTGCGCGCTCCCATAGACGGCGTGGTGTTTGATATGCTGGCGAAAGGGCGCGGCTATGTGGCCAATCCCAGCGAGCCGATTTTGCGACTCGTTCCCGGCAGTGATCTAGTGGCCAAAGTCTATATCACCAATCAGGATATTGGCTTTGTCTCCCAGGGAATGCATGCAGATGTGCGGATTGACACCTTTCCGTTTAGCGAGTTTGGCGATGTGAGAGGAACGATTGATAACATTGGCTCAGACGCGCTGCCGCCCGATCAAGAGCATCCCTTCACCAGATTTCCGGCTCGGATTGAACTGGATCGGCAGGTGATTTCAGTTAAAGGGAACGAAGTGCCTTTACAGTCAGGCATGTCGGTGAGCGTCAATATTATTACCCGCAAGCGCAGCGTACTGAGCATCTTCACCGATATGTTCTCGCGTCGAGCTGACAGCCTCAAAAACGTTCGATAGCGCTGTTTGCTGCTGAATGACTCATTCATCACTCATTGCGTCACGATCAGTCCCTAGCCCGACAGCTGGGGACGTTTTTTTAGAGCATCTGTCATCTAGAAATTCTCTGCTCAGAAGTTTTTGATGCCAGATCAAAAATCTGAGCTAGACTTACGGTTAATTTAATTGAGTCTAAACTAATTCACTAAAAAGAGCAGTTTTTGTGATTCAGATTTGGTTTCTGATGTTAAACTTTGCGTCTGAAAATCGTTAATCCAAGAAACTGCCCTAAACCATTAGAGCAATTGATACGTCTATCGCTATCGCCATGCTTGAGTTGCAGGAGGAAATATGTCAGAACTGATCTCGTTGAATCCAGGACAGATATCCGCTGGCCCACTTGGACTGAATATCATTGGGGAAGGTGCGATCCAAGCGTTTCAGTCTGCGCCCGGCGCACCCGTTGTAGTCACTGGCAGCAGTCTAAATGACTCAATTGAGGCCAGTCAGCCCAGAAGTACTACTATCTTTCAAATTAGCGGTAACGATGGTGATGACGATATTGCGGGCGCAGCTGGCGATGACGATCTCTCAGGGGGCGCTGGCCAAGATACGATTCGCGGCAGGGGCGGCAACGACAGCATCCGGGGCGGGGCAAAGGGCGATACGCTGCTCGGCGGTGGCGGCGACGACACAATTAGCGCCAACGACGGGATTGATCTAGTCTTTGGTGGCGACGGCGATGATACCATTCGCGGCGATCAGGGCAACGATACCTTGATGGGTGGCCCTGGTAATGACACGATTTTTGGCGACAACGGTAACGATACGATGATCGGGAACGCTGGCGATGATACACTGTTCGGTGGAGCCAAGAGTGATACTCTCAGAGGCGGCGGCGGTGATGACATTTTGGATGGCGGTTCTGGCCGTGATCTTCTCCAAGGTGGCCTTGGTGCAGATACCTTTGTATTTGGCCGTGACGCAAATCGCACGGGCGGTCTAGATCGAATTGTTGACTTCAGGCCGGGTGAAGACCGGATTGAACTGAGTAGCGCCTTGTTACCTGGTTCTGGATTAGGTAGCGAACTGGGAGATACAGACTTTGCGATAGTCCGCGATATTGATGCTGAAGTCGTGAACGCCACGCTAATTTACGAGCGCAATACTGGCATTGTTTACTACAATGCACCGGGCGGTAAAGATGTGCCCTTGTTCCAGATGCAGGCTAATCTGAACGATCTGAGCGCCAGTGACTTTACAATCACCTAACTACTCCCTATAGGGTTTGATCTGCCTTGAAGCTGAGCATTTCAGAGCTTACTTACAATTTAGGCCATGTTTTGCAGCAGCAGGGTAAACTGTCGGCTGCGGCTGCGGCTTATCAGCAAGCTGTTAAGCTATCTCCTGCGTTCCGGCAAGCGCGTCATGCCTTGGCGATTGTCTTGGGAAAGCAGGGGAACGATCAGGCGGCGATTGAGCAGTATCAGCAGGTGATTGCCCAGCAGCCCGATGCGGTGCAGGCTTACAACAACTTGGCTTGCGTTCTGGCCTTGCGAGGAGAGCGCGAGCAGGCAATTCAGCTGTATCAGCAGGCGATTGCGATTCAGCCAGACTGGGCGGCGTCCTACGAAAATCTGGCTAAAGTTTTGGCGGCGACAGATCCAGCGGCGGCAGCCGCCGCCTATCGACAGGCAATTGCGCTACAGCCAGATTTGATCTCGGCTCGCTATGGTTTGGGCTGCTTGCTGTATCAGCAGGGGCAAATTACGGCAGCAGTCGATTGCCTGAATCAGCTGCTGGTGCGAGAGCCTGAGCAGAGCGAAGCCCATGCTGCCGTCGGATCAGCGCAGCTGGCACTAGGGGAAGTTGAGGCAGCGTTCCAGCATTTTCGGCGGGCGCTCTGGCCGCAGCGGGCGCAGATTAACGCATTTTGTGACTGGGTGGCACAGCTTCAAACCACCGATGAATTAACGCTAGCTCGTCAAGCCTGCGGTCAGTTTTTGCAGGCGCTGTTGCAAAGCAGTAACGAAAGCAGCAGGCAGCTTGATCGATCGATCCGAGTGATGCAGAAGCCGCAGTTGGCTGTCCATCTGGCTCAGACCTATTCCAAGCTGGCAGATCTGCTGATGCGCTATGGCGGCGAGAGTCAGATTCAACAGGCCGAAGCTTACTATCAGCAAGCGCTGCGGCTTCAGCCTCAGATTGAGCTATATCTGAAGCTGGGCAATTGTCTGGCGCAGCAAAACCGCCCAAACGCCAAGCTGATGCTCTATCGACTGGCGCTGGCTGACTGCCCAGATGCCCGCCTTTACCGCAGCTTAGGGGAGCTTTTGGAGCAGCAGCAGCATTGGTCAGAAGCGATTGTTTGCTATCGGCAGGCGTTACAAACTGGTGGGTTGGAGATAGCTCCCAGCCAGCCAGATCAGCCGCTCTACAGTTCACCCGATTTACAGCCTGCATTGTTCAAATCTGTGCTGTCTACTCAGAGCTGGTGTCAACAGAAATCCTGTTTTTATACCTCAATTGATCTGACTAATACTGCTCGATTGGTTCCTATGCCAATATCTGCCGAATCCGTAGAGGGTTCAAGCTGTGCGGGGCTAAACTGTCAGCCTTGTTTGAAAAAGCTAAATGCTCGGTTTGAGCAGCGTCACTTGGGGCTAGGTGTCTATCATGTTCGGGCGAGTCATCTTAGTGTTCCGCCATCTGAATATTTTGTAGCCGAAATTCCGCAGGGGCAAGCCTGGATCACGCCCTACCAAACGCCCTGGATGGTGGCTAATTCTACGGGGGTGCTGACTGCTGATCAGGTGCTGCTGCATGATCTCTGCCGTGAATATCCGGGGCAGTTGCCAGACTGCTCGCAGAAACCTCTGCCTGTGCGCCTGCCGCAAATTCCCGTTACGCAGATTACGGGCAATGTCGCGGTTTTAACTGGACTCTCAGGGCATAACTACTTTCACTGGATGGTGGATATTCTGCCGCGCCTTGAGCTATTGCGCCGCAGCCGTAGCCTCAGCCAGATCGACTGGTTTTGGATCAATGCTGCCGAAGCTGATTTTCAGCGGCAGACGCTGCGAATTCTGGGCGTCCCCAACCACAAGATCTTGGCTGCGGATCACTATCCGTTTATTCAGGCCGAGCGGCTCATTGCTCCCGCCTTTCCGGGACATTTGGGCTGGGTGGAGCCTTGGGTACTGGAGTTTTTGCGTCAGCAGTTTCTGCCGCTGGTGAGTTCTAGCCAGCCCTGCTATGAGCGGCTTTACATTAGCCGTCGGGGGGCACACCATCGGCGTCTGCTGAATGAAGCTGCCCTGCTGGAGCTATTGGAGCCGCTGGGATTCCGTGCGGTTGAGCTAGAAGCGTTAACGCTGACTGAGCAGATTACGCTATTTGCCCAAGCCAAGGTGATTGTGGCACCGCATGGAGGCGGCCTGACCAACAGCATTTTTTGCGCGCCCGGAACGACCGTGATTGAGTTAATGGCTCCCAGCTATATTCGGCAGTACTACTGGGCGATCAGCCATCACCTCGGACTACAGCACTACTTGATTACTGGCGTGGCTCCAAGCTGTCTGCCCATTCATCAGCTGATGTATCCGAGTCCGCTCATCGAAGATATTTGGCTAGATTTAGCTGCGCTGAAACATGCCTTGAAGCAGGCTAATTTACTTTAGCAAAAGTTAAAGAAACTTTACATTGATCAAGCGTCGGTTTTGGCAAACCTTGCTATCCTCCCAGAGATGCATCACCCAGATTTCCTCAATTCATATTCTGGATGCAGCTTGCTCTCCCTTCTGCCCGGATAGCCCGGACTGTGATTGATGGTTGCTCAGCTTGACAATGCGACGATGGCCTGCGAGCAAGCCCTGCAAACTGGCGTGGGGCTGGCCGAAGCCTGCCGGACGCTGGGCTATTTGCTCCAGAGCCTGGGCTGGTTTCGAGAAGCCGTGATCTGGCAGAGCCGCTCAGTTGAACCGCCAAAGAAGCCGGTGCGGCTCTATACCGACCTGGGAGCGCTACGCGCCAAACAGCGTCAGTGGCCAGCGGCAATTGCCACCTATCAGCAGGCGTTGGCGCTAGAACCCAATGACGCTGAGGCGCATCGCAGTCTGGCTGGCATCTATGCTCAGCTGGGGCAGCGCCACGAAGAAATTGCCTATCGCTACCGAGCCGTAGTGCTAAAGCCGTCTTGGGCGACTCCCAGCAACCAGATGATTTTGGGCAACGCGCTGATCCAAATGGACAAAATGACCGAAGCGATTGACTGCTATCAGCGAGCGATTCGCCTCCAGCCCGATCTTTACGAAGCGCATTACAACCTGGCGGTGGCCGAAACCTATCGGCAGAACTGGCAGGCGGCCAAGCTGTCTTTTCAAAAGGTGCTGCAACTCCAGCCCAATCACGCCGAGTCGCACTATGGATTGGGCAAGCTGGCCGAGCGGGCTGAACAGTTCAAGCCTGCTGCGGCCTACTATTGGCGGGCGACTCAGCTGGATGCTAACTTTGCCGCCGCCTACTTTAGCCTGGGCGAAATGCTGATGCGGCTGCGCTATTGGGATAAGGCGCTGCCCGTTTGCTACCGCGCTGTTCAGCTCAATCCTGACCTGTCTTGGGCTTATTACAATTTGGGCTACGTGCTGTTAATGCAGCAAAACTGGCAGCCCGCTTTTGCGGCGCTCCATCGTTCGCTCAAGCTCAATCCTGATTTTGCCTGGACTTACTACTATCTGGGTCAGGTATTGCTGCACCAACAGCGCTGGGATAAGGCCGTTGCGGTATTTTTGGCGGCGCTGCAAATTCAAAATGACATGGCAGCAGTCTATCCGAGGCTGGGGCGGGCGCTGCGGCGTCAGGCCGAGCAGGCTGGCTTGAAGCAGACGATTTTGGCCTATCGCCGTGATATCCCGCTCCAGGCCAAATATCGTCAGCCTGAGTTTTATCTGGAGCTGGCGGGCAGGCTGTCGCAGTATAAGCAATTTGCCGCCGCCACAGTCTTCTACAGTCTGGCGCTGCTGCATCGGCCTCAGCAGCTGGAGCTGCGGTATCAGGCTGAGCAAATGCTGGCGGCTCAAAAGCGGCTCGACCAGGAAATTGCCGAGCATCGGCGGCAAATTGAGCAAAATCCGGGCTATCACTGGCTCTGCTCGCATCTAGGCAATTTGCTGGCCGACCAAGGCGAGCTAGAAGCAGCCGTTGAGCTGCATCAGGGGGCAATTGTGATGCGGGGCTGGCGGGCAGCGGCCTATCGCAACTATCAGTTTACGCATGACTGGTTTACCCACAATATTGCCACCTGGGAAAGCCAGCTTCAGACCTATGTGAATCAGCCGGTGCATGGCTTAGAAATTGGCAGCTTTGAAGGCATGTCGGCCTGCTGGCTGCTCGATCATCTGCTGACGCATCCGCAGGCCAAACTCACCTGCATTGATCTATTTTTTCAAGAAAGCTTTGAAGCTAACCTACGGCTGACCGGCTCAGCCCAGAAGCTAATCAAACATATTGGCGATTCGCACCAAGTTTTAGCAAAACTGCCGTCCGAAACCTACGATTTCATCTATATTGATGGCTGTCACCTGGCTGAGCATGTGCGGCGAGATGCGGAGCTGGCTTGGCGGCTATTAAAAGTGGGCGGCATTTTAATTTTTGATGACTACCAGTGGATTGACAGCAGCCATCCGGGGCAGGAAACCTATCGTGGCATCAATGCGTTTCTGGAAGCCGCCAAGCAGCAGCTGGTGATCATTCACCAGGATTATCAGGTGATGGTTCGGAAATTGAAATTGCCGAAGCCCAAAAAGATAGTTGCAAAACCAGCCAAAACTCTGTATCCTTCTAATTCAAAATCTAATTTACCTGCTTTATCTCATTCTTAGACTTTTTTATTCTATAGAAAATAATTCCGCGCCTCTTTGTTCTTGCTAATTGCTGATTGACCTAGAATATTGCCTAACGCTGCTCTGCCATGATGAACCCATTCCGTCACGCATCTTCCAGAACCTCTTTATTCACCGCAATTGCGCTTCCCAGCAAAAAATCTGTGAGGAGGTCATCCCCTGTTCAGAGACACTTTCTGCGCGGACTCATGGATTGGAGCGAAGTTTTCCGCAAAGCAGATTCCCTCAGCGAGCAGGATTTGGCTGTCTTAAGCCGGGAATCTACTTCTAGCCAGCAGCCCCAAACTGCTTCTAGCCAGCAGCCCCAGACTGCCGCGCAATATCTGCAAAGCGGCCACAGATGGCGTGAACAGGGCAGCTTAGACCGGGCGGTTGCCGCCTATCAGCAGGCGGCTGTGCTGCATCCTGACAGTGAAACCTATCAATATTTGGCTGAAGCCTTAACGCAGCAGGGCGAGCTAGAATCTGCGGCCAGCTACTACCGTCTGGCCATTGCTTTAACCGAACAGGCGACCCGCCCCAACCCGTCGCCTCCACCGCCGCCCAAGCCGCCGCGCCAAAAGCGAGCCGCCATTTCCTGGTTTGAGCAGGCCAGCTTTCAGCTTCAGCAAGGCACGGTTAGCTGTAGGGCTGGCGACTGGGCAGGCGCAGCAACAGCCTGCGAAGCCGCGCTCCAGCAGCTGGAGCCAGAGGCTGCGACCGCCTATTTAATCTTGGGGCGGTCGCGGCAGCAGCAGCAGCAGTTTGACGCTGCCGAACGCGCCTACCGTAAAGCTCTGACGCTGCAACCCAACGCCGAAACCTACGCGAGACTGGGCAGC
>CASBQH010000308.1 GCA_949127695.1 Synechococcales cyanobacterium PMM_0073 | reverse complement strand
TCTAAATTATCAAAACACTCGCAATTAAATTGAAAGAGACAGGTGGCGATGCCGTATCTATGTCGATGGATCTGGGTTTTATGATTGCTGCGGCTGTAGGACGAATAGACTTAATCGGAAATAAAATAGAACACTTCTGTTAGCGTTCAATTGATCAGAAACTTGATATCATTACGCTACGGGTAGTGGAGTATCTCTATTTCCGATTAAGTCTAATATCACATTGATGCAGAAAATCATTCAGCGCATCATAGAGTCGGGAAGTGGGAGCTACAGTTTTCTACTGTAAGCTGTGGCAGCTTTCCAGCTTAAATCAAGCTCTATTTCCTGCCTAGCCTGCCTTTTTTAACACCTGGCAGTTTTGTCAGTCAAGCAGCGGGTTCATCTCACTGTTCGTGTAAAATTTATCTACCTTTTAGCTATGAGCGAATGTTCCGACTGCCATTCATCTAACTGTAATACTGGGCCAAATATTAGCGTTAATAACCTGACCAATGGTGAACAAATTGTCACCATTGTAAAGCGCGAAAATATTCCGCCGTCGCCACCGAAATGTCCGCCGCCGCTGCCTTGGGCTGCAATTACGATTAGTGTTGTCGTTGCGCTAACAATCAAAACGTATCTTGAGATTAAAGTGCGTATCCGACCAGAGTCAGATAGCAATTGCACGATTGAGATTTATCCCCCATGCACCGATCCACAGCCTCCAACTCATCCGCCTCAGCCTGGAGAGCCTGCGCCAAAACTGCCTGATTACTATCCGTCAAATCCGCAGTATCCGCCTAGCCAGAGTCCAGCTGAGTCACCAGAATCTCCGCCTCCCAATATCTGCACCCAAACTGAGATTTTGCACTGCAAATGGTAAGAATAGCGAGCGCTTAGACATCAACTAGATATCAACAAACACCGTCACGGCTGCAACTGCAATCAGCATCTCGTCGTTTTTGTCGTTTAGCTCCGGAATCGCTCGACCCTGCACCACCATGCCGCCTTGCTCAAGGGCTAGCGTTTTTTGACCAAAGGGTAAGACGGCCAAAACTTCTGCTGCTCGCACTTGCTCTGGATAGGGCACAGCCACCTGCACCTCAACAATCATCTCGTTGGGGTCATCCAGTCCGGCCACTTCCCAAATGCCCGGGAGCGCATTGTGGGCGATGGCATTCCGGACGGCTCTGGTGGCGGCTACAGTCGGATCTTGGCCATGCTGGTCAATGCCCATCGCCATCTCAATTACAAATCGTTTGCGGGTCATGCTGGCTCCGGTTGCGCTGGTTTAGCGAGCTTATCGGTTCAGCCAGATTGTACTTGGGATTTAGCGCAGTATTCGCAAAATGCTAGAGACGCGACCCAATAGCGGGATGAGTGCTGTGGGGCAAGCTCAGCTCAGCAACGCCGCACAATCTACACCAAATCTTTCTAAAATCCGTAGAAATACCCCTAGCCAAATTACACCAGATCGGCAAAAGTATTCAGAAGCTATGAACGGCTCCTCTACATCCCCCTCTGGTAAGAAGATAGTGAAAAAAACGAATCGCGCTCCGCTTTTGATTGGCCTTTGCAGTGTGGCGGGTTTGCTAGTTGGCGCAACTTCCAGCCAAGCCGAAATGAACCAGTGCCTGAATGACGCCCAGCCGTCGAGCCAGTGCCTGACGCAGAACCCGACGACCAAACGGATTGAGGGCATGAGCATGGGCTTGTTTGCCGGAGCCGGAGCGGCTGTTGCAGCCACCTGGCGGATGAAAACCAGCCCATAGTTCAGGCTGGTCTAGCCACCGGAGCCGCCACAATACCTGCCTGCTCCAGATAGGCTGCTGCCCGTAAGACCAGCGCTTCTTGATAGGGAGCCGCGATGATCTGCACCCCAAGCGGCAGGCTGCCCGGCTGCTGAATGGGCACTGAAACGACAGGTAGGCCAATGAACGACAGCGGCTGTGTGTAAAGCCCCAGATTAGGTCGCACCAGCATCTCGATCCCGTCTAGCTGCATGGTCTGCTGCCCAATTAGCGGCGCGACGCAGGGGGTCGTGGGCGCTAAGATCAAGTCCACCTGTTGAAAAACCTCGCGGATTTGATCGCGATACCAGCGGCGAAAGCGCTGCGCCTGCAAATACCAGGCGGCAGGAATTAGCGCTCCGGCAATAAACCTATCGCGAGTCGCCGGGTCAAAATCTTGGGGTCTGGTTTTAACCCGCGCTAGGTGCAGGTTGCTGCCCTCGCTGGCGGTGATAATGTAGGCCGCTGCCCGCGCCAGTCCAGCCGCAGGCAGCGTCACGCGCCGACTGGCTCCCAATGCCGCTGCCGCCTGCTCCACTGCTGCAAAGACTGCTGGCTGGCCGCGCTGAGCAAAATAGCCGTCCGCCACAGCAATTCGCAGCCCCTCTAGCCCCTGGGCAAGCTGCGGCAAGCAAGCCTCTGCTGGACGGGCTGTGCAGATTGGATCACGCGGATCTGCGCCCTGCATCAGGTCAAAGCTGAGCGCCAGATCGCGCACTGAGCGGGCGAAAGGGCCAACGTGATCGAGGCTGCCAGAAAACAAATAGGCTCCGGCACGCGACAGACGGCCATAGGTGGGCTTGAGGCCAAAAATCCCGCAAAAGGCGGCGGGGACGCGAATTGAGCCGTTGGTATCGGAACCTAGGGTCAGGGGCAGCAGTCCTGCCGCCACTGCTGCCGCCGAGCCACCCGACGAGCCGCCCGTGACGCAGCCCAAGTCATGCGGGTTGTGGCAGGCTCCGTAGTGGCTGTTTTCGGTGACAAAGCCATAGGCATATTCGTCCATGTTCAGCGCCCCCACCAGCACCGCTCCGGCCTGACGCAGTTTGGCCACCGCTGTCGCATCTTGGGCGGCGGGTGGATTTTCCTGATTAATTTTGGAGCCTGCCAACGTGGTTAGACCGGCAATATCAAACAGGTTTTTGACGGCAAACGGCACGCCCGCCAGCGCCCCCGGATCTTCGCCCCGTGTGATTTGCTGATCTATCACCCTGGCTTGATCTAGCGCCTGCTCGGCCAAAACTGCCGTGAAGCTGTTGAGCAGGGGATCTTGCGCGGCAATTCGCGCCAGTGCGGCCTGCGTCACGGCTTCAGCGCGGATGGTTTGCGACCGGACGGCGGCGGCAATCGCGGTGGCATCGGCAAAGTCATGGCTCATGGCTCAAATACTGGCGCTGCTTCAATCGCTTCGGGCAGCGGAAACTCCATCAACTGTTGGGCAATTTCGGTGCTGCGTTGAAAGTTGGCAATCACGCCGGGACGATGCTCTGGATCAATCGGGATCTGGAGGGCGGCGGCGAGTAGATCCACCAGGGTTTCTAGGTCGGTAGATTGGCTCATAAACTTGACTCACAAACTTGGCTCACAAACTTGGCTCACAAACTTGACTCACGAAACCTAGTCAGGCTGGCGTTCAACGATTGCTTCCATCGTGCTGTTGAGGTAATGACCCGCCATAATGCTGCTGGAGAGGCAGTATTTATTCGCCCCAAACTTATGCAGCGTTTCAAATCCGGTGCGGCGCTGCCGATCGCCCAGCACCCAATAGCGCTGCACAATTGATTCGGGCGCAATCCAGCCTTCGCCTTCGACCCGCCCCAGCAGGCTATGCTGCAACACAAAGGTATATTGGCGCTCGCCAGCATTCAGCCGCCCGCGATATTGCAGCGAAATCTCGTCGCGGCTAGAGCCAGGAAAAATCAGCTTATGCACCATGGTGAACCAGTCATCGCGACTCCAGGCCACCAGGATTTTGCCCTTGACTAGCGTTGGCATGGTGTCTCGATCTAGCCAGTTGCCTTGGAGCGTCCAGCGCCCTGATTCTAAAAGAAAGTTGTGATCCACAGTTGCGAGTCCTTGTCCGTTGGCTCTTGCCCGTCTGTTCTGATCAGTTTGCCCGCGGATTGCGCCAAATTCCAATCGCAACTCATGCTAGCACGATGCCTCTGGCTTAACTCGGATGAATCTCGCCCAGCAGCACCGCCTGACTGGCTCCGGTGGCGGCGGGTAAATTGCCCGGAATTCCTAGCTCGCGCCAGTAGGCCAGCACCGCAAAGGCAATCGCCTCTTTGAAGTCGGCATTCAGCCCCAAATCATCGGTCGTGCAGATCTGGCAGTGGGGCAGATTGGCTTGCAGGCGCTGCTGCAAAAACAAATTACGGCTGCCGCCACCGCAGAGCGCGACTTGATCAGGCAGGCGCGGCAAAAACTGCCGGTAGCTGTCGGAGATGGAGCGCGCTGTCAGTTCGCTGAGGCTGGCCAACAGATCGGCAGGATTTAAATCCTGATGATCTGCGGCGGCAACTTGCAGACAGGCATTGAGATAGTCTGCCCCAAACAGCTCGCGTCCGGTGGATTTGGGCGGCAGCGCCTGAAAGAACGGATGCCCCAGCCACTGCGTCACCCATGCCTCGTGGATTTGGCCGGAAGCCGCCCAAGCGCCCGCCGCATCAAACTGGAGCTGCCCGTTTGAGAAGCGCTGCACGGCTAGATCAAGCAGACTGTTGGCGGGGCCTGTATCCCAGTCCAGAATTTTATCAGAACTCTCGCAGCCTGCTGGCAGATAGGCAACATTGCCAATTCCGCCCAGGTTTTGAATACAGCGATCAAGCTGGGGATCACTCAGCAGACAGGCATCGACTGGCGGCACCAACGGCGCACCCTGCCCGCCCGCCGCAATATCGGCAGCGCGAAAGTTGCTGATGGTGGTAATGCCAGTGCGCTTGGCAATCAGCGCCCCCCGCCCCAGCTGCAAGCTATAGCCCAGCGCATTCGGCAAGGCGGGCCGATGAAACACCGTCTGGCCGTGCGAGCCGATCAGCTTGGCTTGTCGATCAGCCGGCAGGGCAGCATTCCGCGCATCAGCCTGGATCTGAATTGCGGCGGCGGCAAACGCCTCGGCAATTGCGTCATCTAGCTTGGCGAGTTCGGCCAGAGAAATCGCCTCGCCTGCACAGAGCGCCAGAATTTTGGAGCGCAGGTCAGGGGCGTAGGCGTAGGTTTGGCCGTGAATCAGCTCGGCTTTGAGATCGGCTCTGCGGCCTGAGAGCTGCACCAGCGCGGCGTCAATCCCATCGACTGAAGTGCCGCTGATTAAGCCGATTGCCATTTGTGCCATGCGCTGCGCCTAGACCGGCAGGCGGTCAATACATTTGTTGGAGCCAATCACCACCATCAGCCAGCCCTTTTGTAGCCGGGAAACTGGGCTGGGGTTAATTTCAAACTTGCCGTCTTGACAGACTGCCAGCAGGTTGAGGCCAAACCGCTTCCGCAGATCGAGGTCGGCGATTGTCTTGCCGTCAAACTCTTCTGGAACCACGAGTTCAACAATGCTGTTATCGGGATCTAGCTCAAAGCGCTCCAAAATTCCCGGTCGGGTGAGCGAACGCGCCAGCTCGCAGCCCATCTCATGCTCTGGGTAGACGACATGATCTGCGCCGACCCGCTTCAGCAGCTTGCCGTGAATATCAGAGGAGGCTTTGGCTACCACATGTGGCACGCCGCCTTCTTTCAGGTTGAGCGTGGTAATCACGCTCTCCTGAACGAAATTGCCAATTGCCACAATTGCCGTATCAAATTCAAACAGACCCGCATCTTTGAGCATGTTGGCATCGGTCGAGTCGAGTGTCAGCGCATGTGCGACAATCTCGTCATTGAGCGCCTGGTTGACCCGCCGTTCGTCTGAGTCAACGCCCAGCACCTCATAGCCGAGATTATGCAGCGTCATGGAGACTGCACGGCCAAAGCGTCCCAGGCCGATGACGGCAAACTGGCGATTGTTCATCCGCAGGCTCTTAAAAAAGCTGAGCGACGAAAGAGAAGAGAAACCCATTGCGGTTTAGGGGAGATTGTAAAGGTGAGTTGGGGATTCAGTTGGGCAATGCAGCGCTTTGCTCAGCCAGACTTTGATTCAGCCAGACCATCAGCTATTCAGAACTTAGCATGATTGAGCAGATAGATTTTGCCTTTGCTTATCCTGATTCTAGCCAATCAGCAGATTTTCCTCTGGGTAGTTAATCGCACTGCGCGGCGGATCGCCCAGAACTGCGGCCAGCAGCAGCAGGACACCTACCCGCCCGATATACATCACAGTCACCAGCACCAGCTTCGAGAAAATCGACAGACTGGCTGTGATCCCAGTTGAAAGCCCTACGGTGGCAAACCCAGAGACGACTTCAAAGAGCACCTTTAAGAGTGAAACAGTCGGATCGGCAACCTCAATCAAGGTCGAGGCCACAATCACCGTCGCCAGCGAGCCAAACAGCACCCCCACGGCCTTCAAAATCAGCGGAAATGGAATCTGGCGCTGATAGCTCACGACTTCATCTTTGCCCTGGAGCGCGGTTTTGGTGCATTCATATAGAATCCGAAACGTAGTGGTTTTGAGTCCGCCGCCCGTGCCGCCGGGACTCGCACCAATAAACATCAGCACGATCGTAATAAACCAGCCCGCTTCGCTCATCTTGGCGTAGTCGATGCTATTAAACCCGGCGGTGCGCGGCATCACCGACTGAAACCAGGCTGCCAGCAGCTGGTCTGGCCAGTTCAGCGGAGCCAGCGTACCGGGATTGCGCGCCTCGACTAGAAAAATTAAAACTGTGCCCAGCAGCAGCAAAAAGATAGTGGTACTCATCACCATCTTAAAATTGAGCGAAAGAACCACATGAGCGCGTCGCCTACGCAGACGGTCGCGCCCCCAGAGAAAGCAGTCCATGATCACCTCATAGCCAATCCCGCCCAGGATAATCAGCGCTGAAATCACAATATTGATAGGCAGCGAGGTGACATACCGCATCAAGCTGTCCGGCAGCAGGCCAAATCCGGCGTTGTTGAAGGCGCTGATGCTATGGAAAAGCGCCATCCAGATGCCTTGACGGGAGCCATATTCGGGAATAAAAACTGGCATCATCGCAAACGCGCCGGTCAGTTCTAAAATCGCCGTCGCCGCAACAATTGACTTGAGCAGCTGATCGACGCCCGACATTCCCTGCTTGTCGAGCGTCTGCTGAATCGCTACCTTGTCGCGCAGGCCAAACTTGCGCCCCAGCAGCAGCAGCAAAAAAGTGGTGGCGGTCATGTAGCCCAGGCCACCAACTTGAATCAGCGCCATAATGAAAAACTGCCCCCAACCCGAATAGTAGCTGCCGGTATCTACCACGACTAGCCCCGTGACGCAGACTGCCGAAGTGGAGGTAAATAGCGCCACCAGCCAGTTTCCCCAGCCGCCGTCGGCATGGGAGATGGGCAGCAGCAGCAGCAGCATTCCGACCAAAATCACCGCGATAAACCCGAGGCAAACTGTGCGAGCAACCGTCATGAGATCAAGATTCAAGTAGGGAGATTTTCACCTGCTCATCATCCTACTCGACGCTGACGGAGAAAATGCAACTCTTCGCTAAACCATGCTAACGTTCAAGATGAACTGAATCGACTTTGCTGAAAGCCGCAGTCAGAGTCTGATATCCTGCACCTTGCTGTCCAGATCTCGTTGACGATCAGCTTTAGGTTGTAATGAGGCTGAAGTGAGGCTGAAGTGAGGCTGATCGCCAACGAGATCTGGACTACTGTTTTTTTCGGGCGGATCTTAAATTGCCATTAAACCCAAGCGACGTTAAAAAATCAGACTTTATTTTGTCCCCCTACATGCAGAGCAATGATCTGCGGGCAATCTATCAACTCTTGAATACAGTTCTGCCTTACGGGCTGTTATGGATTTTGGCGGTGAAAGCTGCCTCTGTTTCGCTCTGGCTGCTGCCGCCTATTATGGTGCTAATCACCCTGTTTGCGGTGCGATGCTTTTCATTGATGCATGACTGCGGACATTATTCACTGTTTCGTTCAAAGCGCGTTAACCGAATTGTTGGCTTTGGGCTAGGCGTAATCAACGCAATTCCCCAATACCCCTGGTCTAGAGGCCATGCCTATCACCACAAAACCAACGGCGACTGGGAGCGATATCGGGGGCCTTCTGCCCTGCTCTCAACGCAGGAGTTTAGCCAGCTCAGCGCCTCTGCTCAGCGGCGCTACGAGCTGTTGCGGCATCCGTTTGTGATTTTCCCAGGCGGCTTTTTCTATCTGGCGATTAAGCCGAGGCTGGCTTTAATCTTGGGCGGCTGGGGCTGGATTCGCAATTTACTGACGCGCTTGAGCCAAAATCCGCGCATGGGGTTTGTGGAGGCGGCTTCCTCTTACAAATCAAGAAACTGGTATACGGCGGCTGAGTTTTGGGATCTGCTGCTGAATAATATCTTTGTGGTGGGCGGCTGGATCTGGCTGAGCCATCTGCTGGGAGTTGGGCTATTTTGGGGCATTTACTCCGTCACATTAACCGGCGCAGCGGCAGTCTTTATCTGCGTGTTCTTCGTGCAGCACAATTTTGAAGGCTCTTATGCTCACCCAACTGAGGGCTGGGACTACTTGCGAGGCGCGATGGCAGGCAGCAGCCACCTGAAGCTACCCAGCGTTTTTAAGTGGTTCTCAGCCGATATTGGCTATCACAATATTCACCACCTCTCTGAGCGTATTCCTAACTATCATCTTGAAGCTTGCCACGAGCAAAACGCACATCTGCTGACTGATGTTAAGACGCTGCATATGTCTGATATCCCTGACTGCTTTAAGTTTATCTTGTGGGATATTCAGGCCAAACAGCTCGTGTCCATCGCAGCGTTTCGTGAGGCGAATAGTTTGAGTGAAAACATTCAATCAGTTTGCTCGTAGATCTAGAAATGCACAGAAATATTTAAAGCAGCAATGGTGATTCTGAATCAGTCCGATTCTTCTCGACGCGATACCAAAAGCGAACGCTATCTCTATCAGCTCTTTAGCCTGATTCAAACCGGATCGCTCACAGTGGTCAATCCCGAAGGGCAAGAATATCACTTTGGTAAGCCAGACACTCTCCCCGCGCTGCGGCTGCTCATCCATCACCCCGCCACCTACGACCGAGTTTTGGCCTTTGGTACGCTGGGCTTCTGCGAAGCCTATATGGAAGGCTGGTGGGATGAAGAAAGTAATAACTTAGTAGAGCTAATCGGGCTATTTTATCGCAGCAATGTCTACGCCAAAGCCCTCAAAAACGTGACGCCTGCTCTGGCGCTAAAGGTGCTAACTCAGCGGCTCAAAACAGTGCCAATTTTAATTCAAAACAGCCGTAAAAATGTACAGCATCACTACGATCTGGGCAACAGCTTCTACCAGCAGTTTCTTGATCCAACGATGACCTACTCCTGCGGCTATCAGGTTGACAAGGCTGACTCTTTGGAGCAAATGCAGCTGCAAAAATATGAGTTAATTTGCCAAAAGCTAGCGCTACAGCCCGGAGAGTCATTGATTGACATCGGCTGTGGCTGGGGTGGAATGCTGATCTATGCAGCCAAACGCTACGGTATTTCTGGCACAGGCGTGACGCTGAGCCAGGAGCAGGCCAAGCTGGCAGAAACTCGAATTGAGCAAAGCGGCTTGAGTGATCGGATCAAGATTGTGATTGCAGACTACCGGGAAGTGAAAGGGCAATACGATAAGTTTGTTAGCATCGGCATGTTTGAGCATGTCGGTAAGGGCAACTTTGCCACGTTTATGCAAACAGCCGCCCATCTGCTGAAGCCCAGCGGCACAGGACTGCTGCATACAATTGTCACCCAAAGCAACGAACGCAACGGAGCCTGGGTGGATAAGTATATTTTTCCGGGTGGCTACGCGCCGCAGCTGCATGAGCTGACTCAGGCGCTCTGGGCGGTCAAGCTGCCAATTGCCCATACCGAAAACCTGAAGCCGCACTATGCCGAGACGCTGAAGCATTGGGCGCAAAACTTCACGGCGAATGCTGCCGAAATTGGCGCTTTGGCTCCAGCTTACGACGAGCGCTTCATGCGAATGTGGTATCTCTACCTGCAATCTTTTGAGGCTTCGTTCCGGTATGGTGGGCTGCATGTCTATCAGCTGCTGTTTTATCAGGGCAAGCAGTGGCCGCTGAATATGCCGCTCCGGTTTTCGCCAAGCCCTGGAACGATATGATTATTTTAGAAGCGAATCAAAAAAATACAGTAAGCCGATGACACTCACGCTGCAAGAGAAGATCAAGAATTTCTACGACGCTTCTTCTGGACTCTGGGAGCAAGTCTGGGGCGAGCATATGCACCACGGCTACTACGGCGCAGACGGACAGCAGCGGAAGGAGCGCAAGCAGGCGCAGATTGACTTAATTGAAGAATGCCTCAGCTGGGCAAAGGTCGAGTCCGCCAGCCAAATTCTAGATGTCGGCTGCGGAATTGGCGGCAGCTCGCTCTACCTAGCCGAGAAGTATGGTGCGAGCGTGGCCGGAATTACGCTCAGCCCTGTGCAGGCGAACCGTGCCGCTCAGCGCGCCGAGGCCGCAGGCTTGAGCAGTCGGGTTAGCTTTCAGGTGGCCGACGCGCTGGCGATGCCGTTTGCTGATGCGTCGTTTGATCTGGTTTGGTCGATGGAAAGCGGCGAGCATATGCCGGACAAGCAGCAGTTTTTGCGGGAGTGCCATCGGGTGCTGAAACCGGGCGGCAAGTTTTTGATGATTACCTGGTGTCATCGCCCCACACCTCCCGCCCTGACGCTGGATGAACAGCAGCACCTAGAAAAAATCTATCGCGTCTACTGTCTACCCTACGTGATCTCGCTGCCAGAATACGCCCAAATTGCCCAGAACATCGGCTTTGAGGCAATCCAAACCGCAGACTGGTCGGAGGCGGTAGCCCCATTCTGGAATCTGGTGATTGATTCGGCGTTCACGCCTGCGGCTTTAATCGGTCTATTGCAGTCGGGCTGGACGACGATTCAAGCGGCGCTATCACTTAGCCTGATGAGCCGGGGCTATGAGCGGGGACTGGTCAAGTTTGGACTGCTTTGCGGCCAGAAGCCCTAGCTAGAGGAACTCGCTAGAAGGCGCAGGGCAATTGGGATTAGTGCCTGCCTCAAGAGTCTGTAAATTTCTGGATGTTATTGAGCAGCTGAGCTCGCCCGCGAGTAAACTGCGGGCTAATGGGTCAAGTACAATAAAGTGCACTGAAACTCTCGTCCAGTCTGCCTACCCTGCGGGAAGGCAAAGCCTACAGCAGACCTGTTTCATTAGCCCGCAGTTCACTCGCGGGCGGGACGTAATGGAGTCAGAAAGCTGGATTGACACAAAATTCTGGATAGACTCTGCCTCAAAGCTGCTGATTCTCCTGTCTCTGCTGGGCAATGAAGGCTTCAATCATTTGGCTGAGCTGCTGGATCTGGCTGCCGGTTTCGCTAATCTGCGTTTCGAGCTGACCCGCTAGCAAAGAGGCCGTATGCAGATGATTTAAGGTTTGCTCGATCGTTTCTCGAGACTGCTGTTCAAATTCCTCCAGGTTCATGGCAGCTTTTAGTGGATGTGAGTTTTTATACATTTTCGTTGAGCGCTGAATTCGCCTACTTCCTGGACTGACTTCTGCAATTTACTCGACCCTTTGCCCTTCAACGAGAGAAAATGACTGGAGTCACTCTATAAATTATAAGCAATATGTACGAATTTATACGAACACTTTCAGTATTGCACGTATTTTTTGAAGAACTCCATATCAGTTGTTTTACGCAATATTTAATGACATAGTTGTGATTAATATCACATTAATTGCCAATTTCTGCTGATTGCGGCTAATGCGAAGACTGATGCGGATGGTTTGACGCTCTGGGAAAGCCGTAATTTCCCCGATTTTGGCAGGCGCTGCGTAGAATCAAGAGAGTCAGGATATAATCAGGCCGACCAGTCGGACTAAAATTCGGACTAAAATCTAGTTGACTAGCCGCAGGTGTGAGCAGAGAATTGCAGC
Source organism: Synechococcales cyanobacterium PMM_0073 (assembly GCA_949127695.1). Lineage (GTDB taxonomy): Bacteria > Cyanobacteriota > Cyanobacteriia > Elainellales > Elainellaceae > Elainella. The sequence continues at coordinate 47 of CASBQH010000308.1, read as the reverse complement.
AGGAGAATTGAACCTATGACCAGCTTGATCACCCCTGATATCTTGAT
>CASBQH010000307.1 GCA_949127695.1 Synechococcales cyanobacterium PMM_0073 | reverse complement strand
GCCCATATGGGCGACCGAGCTATAGGCGATGAGCTTTTTCATATCCTCCTGCGCCAGCGCGACGAGGGAGGTGTACACAATGGCGACGACCGACAGCGCGAAGATCAGCGGCGCGAACTGGGCCGAGGCGTCCGGCAGCAACGGCAGGCTGAATCGCAGGAAGCCATAGGCGCCCATCTTCAGCAGCACCCCGGCCAGGATGACGGAGCCGGCGGTGGGTGCCTCCACATGAGCATCCGGCAGCCAGGTATGCAGCGGAAAAATCGGCAGCTTGACGGCGTAAGCAATCAAAAAGCCGCCGTAGCAGAGCAGCTGAAAGTTGAGCGGAAACTCCTTGTCCATCAGCGCCCGCATGTCAAAGGTAGTGGTGTCGCCATAGAAGGCCATCGCCAGCGCCGCCACCAAAATAAACAGCGAGCCGCCTGCGGTGTAAAGAATAAACTTGGTGGCTGCGTAGAGCCGCTTTTTGCCGCCCCAGATCGAGAGCAGCATATAGACCGGCAGCAGCTCTAGCTCCCACATAAAGAAGAACAAGAGCATATCTTGCACGGCAAACACGCCGAGCTGACCGCCATACATCAGCAGCATCAAAAAGTAAAATAGCTTCGGCTTCAGGGTGACAGGCCAAGAGGCCAGCATTGCCAGCGTGCTGATAAAACCCGTCAGCAAGATTAGCGGCATTGAGAGACCATCTGCCCCCACCGACCATTTCAGATCCAGCGCCGACACCCAGGTATAGCTCTCGACGAGCTGCAAGCCGGAGTCAGACATATCGTACTGGCTATAGAAGGCATAGACCAGCAGGACAAAGTCGATCAGGCCAACGCTAAGCGCATACCAGCGCACGGTTTTGCCGTCTTTATCTGGAATGATTGGGATCAGCAACGCCGCCAGAACCGGCAGCAGGATAGCGGTAGTTAACCAGGGGAAATCAGCAGTGTTCATTGCAGCTTGTGATAGCGGTTTATGGAGCAATGCGAGCAGGCGAGCCGAAACTCGCCCCAATCGCTAGCCCGTGATTCCAGAGATCAGCACCAGACCCAGCACTGCCCCAAACACAATCAGGGCGTAAAACTGAGCGCGTCCGGTTTCTAGATACTTCAAGCCTTCGCCCGTCACCAGCGTCACAAAGCCCGCCAGATTGACGACGCCATCGACGATTCGTAAGTCCACCTCTAGCACCTGGCGGGCTAAGCGCCGCAGACCTTTAACGAACAGAAAATCGTAGATCTCGTCGAAGTACCATTTGTTCAGCGACAGCTGATAGAGCGGCTGGATTTTGGCCGCAATCGCCGCTGGGTCAATTTTGCGTGTCAGATACATCAGCACCGCCAGCGAAATGCCAATCAGGCCAATGCCGACCGAGCTACCCGCCATCGGGATGAATTCGCCCCAGTCTACTTCAGAGGGAATGCCCTCCACGATTTCGCTGGGCGGATGGATAAACGCCTCGAAGTAGTTGGCAAACGGCGTGCCGACTAGACCAATCAGCACCGACGGAATCGCCAGCACCACCAGCGGCAGCGTCATTGAAATCGGCGACTCGTGCGGACTGCCGCCGTGATCATGATTGCTGTGATCCGCCGCATCGTGGTCGGCTTCTAGGGTCAGCTCCTGCGGATTCATTGCGCCAGGGCCAAGCGACATGCCCATTTTCTGCATCTGCGCCAGCTTCAGCTGCTTTTGAATCACCGTATCGTTGCCCCGGAAGCTGCCTTCAAAGGTGCTGAAATACATCCGGAACATATAGAAGGCGGTGAGTCCAGCCGTCAGCCAGCCGATTGCCCAAAGCGCCGGGTTGGCCGTAAAGGTCGCGCCCAGAATTTCGTCTTTTGACCAGAAACCCGCAAACGGCGGAATGCCACAGATCGCCAGCGCGCCTAGCAAGAACGTAATTGCTGTAGTCGGCATATATTTCCGCAGACCGCCCATCAGCCGCATATCCTGCGCCAGCACCGGGTCATGCCCCACCACAGCTTCCATGCCGTGAATCACCGAACCCGAACCCAAAAACAGCATTGCCTTGAAATAGGCATGGGTCATCAGGTGAAACAGGCCAGCGCTATAGGCTCCGACGCCCATTGCCATCACCATGTAGCCCAGCTGCGACATCGTTGAGTAGGCCAGCCCTTTCTTGATGTCGTTTTGGGTGACGGCAGTAGTCGCGCCGACAAAGGCCGTCACAGCGCCCGTCCAGGCAATCACGTTCATCGCAGCAGGCACATGCTCAAACACCGGATACATCCGGGCAATCAAGAACACGCCAGCCGCTACCATCGTCGCCGCGTGAATCAGCGCCGAAATCGGGGTGGGGCCTTCCATCGCGTCAGGTAGCCAGACATGCAGCGGCACTTGCGCCGACTTGGCAACTGGCCCTAAAAACACCAGAATCGCAAACAGCGAGGCCAGTCCAGCGCTGAGTGCGCCAGAGGAAACCAAGTCACCCAGCCGCTCGCCCATCACCTCAAACTCGAAGCTGCCGGTCGCCCAGTAGAGCGCCAAAATGCCCAGCAGCAGGCCAAAGTCGCCGACGCGGTTGGTGACAAATGCTTTTTGACAGGCTTCTGAGGCTGCCTTGCGGTCATACCAAAAGCCAATCAGCAGGTAGGAACACATCCCCACCAGCTCCCAAAATATATAGACCTGAAGCAGATTTGGGCTGATTACTAGCCCCAGCATTGAGGAGCTAAACAGGCTGAGATAGGCGTAAAACCGGACGTAGCCCGGATCATGCGCCATATAGCCATCGGTATAGATCATCACAAAGAAGGCGACCGTGGTGACGATCACCAGCATCATCGCCGTGATGTGATCGACCGTGTAGCCCATTGTCAGGCTAAAGTCGCCTGCTGAGGCCCATTCAATCGTGCGGATAAAGGTCGGATGTCCCTGGATCTGACTCCAGAGCAGTCCAAATGACAGCACCATTGCCGCCCCCAGCAGAGACACGATAAACACCGCGCTGAGCTGTCGCAGCTGACTGGCTGCTGTCCCAAACGAAATTAAACCTAACCCCAGAATCATTGCGCCTGCCAGCGGCAGAACCGGAATGATCCAGGTATATTCATAGATTGCTTCCATGACTTACGCCCACTCCTAGCGTCCGATTGAGTTGGCAAAACCGTCTACATTGTGACATAGGACTACCTGAGAAGATTCTTAAATAAGCCTAACGAATGATAAATAACACTCTGGCAGGGGCTAAAAAGTCAGCAAATTGGCTTTTAGTGAGCCTCTAGCTATAGCAACTATCAAAAATAGGTATTAAAAAACCTGGCTCAACGCCAGGTTAACTCAATCTAAAATTGGCGACAGTATACCGGATACTAAAACGCCAAACTCTGGTATCGTTAGGAGACTAACTTCTGAACGGCGTTCAGATCGGCGGGAAAGCTAGCCAGCGAGGTCAACTGTCCCAGCATTTGAGCCAGCACCGAATGCGCTTCTTCTAGCAGGTAATGCTTCGGACGCCCCTGAATCACAATCTGATACTGATCGGGATGCTCCCCTTGACCGTGACCTGAGATTAAATGCCGAAAATAGGCTAGCGTGGCCAGCGCTTCAACCTCAGATTTGAGCTGCTTGTTAGCGGGGTTGCTCATGACTGCATTCTCCTTATTGGTTTCTACTGGTTTCTATAGGCTGTGAACCGGTTTCCTAGAGCAATTTTCAGGAGTTGGGGCTTTAAATTAGCCATGCCAAAATTGTCCTGAAGCGAACGGATTGCTCCTGACGGTTTGCAGCATGGATTGCCCCCTGCATGGCTGTATCATACCGCACCAAATTTGACGGCGTTAATGTTTATTTCGTTAGCAGCTGAGCGCTGCCAGATTTTTGCTGGCTTATTTTGGCTAGCGGGCTTGGTTTGCGGTCAACTTAGGCGCAGACAGAGAACCAGAAGATGATATAGTTTGCAACTAAGCTAGGGGTGCCTGAAGCAATTCAGGCTGAGATTACACTCTGAGAACCTGAGTCTGGGTAATGCCAGCGGAGGGAAGCGTTGATTCGATTTCGATCGGTTTCAATTAGTTTCGATCAGCTTCAAGCTGTAGACCAGAGATTCTAGACCAGAGATCTAAAACCAGACATCTGGTAGAAATCTGGCCGCTAATTCACCTTAGCCTCACGCTCTTTTGGAGAACTGAGGTCAAAATCATGACGACAGGCGCAGTAGCACTGCTGGTAACGCTAGTGACGGTAGGCTTGTTTGCCTTGCTGGGACTGCTCTATGCCAGCCAGCGCACCGTGAATTTGGAAGACTATATGGTTAGCCGCAATCGGCTGGGAGCGGGCGTGGCGACGGCCACAATTGTCTCGTCGGCGATGGGCGTCTGGATTTTGTTTAGCCCGCCGCAGGTGGGGGCAAGCAGCGGCATTGCCGGGATTTTGGGCTATTGCCTAGGGTCGGCAGCCCCGATTGCTCTGTTCACGCAGCTGGGCCCTCGCATCCGGCAGCTGATGCCCAAGGGGCATTCGCTCAACGAATTTGTGCTCTATCGCTTTGGCAACCGCATGTACCTGCTGGTGCTGGGGCTGATTGTGTTTTATATGTTTATCTATCTGGCCGCAGAGCTGACTGCGATTGCCAAAGCCTTGCAGCTGTTGGCAGATCTGCCCTTGGGCTGGACGGCGCTGGTGGTGATTACGGCTACGTTTGTCTACACGACTTACGGCGGCTTGAG
>CASBQH010000306.1 GCA_949127695.1 Synechococcales cyanobacterium PMM_0073 | reverse complement strand
GGCTGGTGAGTACGGCTTTTAAGTCAGCGGGCGAAGATATTTTTCAGTTTCCGCCGCAGTTTCTGCCCGCGCAGCCTACCTTCAGCAACTTTGTCAAAGTCTGGCAGACTAACCCGTTTGGCCAATATTTGTTTAACAGTACACTGGTGTCTGGGCTGACAGTGGGGCTAAACCTGCTGTTTTGTGCGCTGGCGGCCTACCCGCTGGCAAGGCTCAACTTTCGCGGCAAGCAGCTGATTTTTACGCTGGTGGTGGCCACGATTCTGATTCCGTTTCAAATTGTGATGATTCCGCTCTACATTTTGGCCGTCCAGCTGGGTCTGCGAAATACCTATCTGGGGCTAATCTTTCCGGCGCTGGCTTCGGCCTTTGGCATCTTTTTGCTGCGGCAGGCGTTTCAGGGCGTGCCCAAAGAACTAGAAGAAGCGGCGCGGATCGACGGCTGCACGGAGCTGGGCATCTGGTGGCATATCATGCTGCCCTCAATTCGTCCGGCGCTGGTGACGCTGGCAATTTTTGTGTTTATCGGAGCTTGGAGCGACTTTCTCTGGCCGCTGTTAATTCTCGATCGGCCTGAGCTGTACACGCTGCCGCTGGGGGTGGCCAAGCTGGCAGGCGCTTTCTCGCTGGACTGGCGGCTGATTGCGGCAGGTTCAGTAATTTCAATTGCACCGATTCTGCTGTTTTTCGGCTTCATGCAGCGCTACATTGTGCCCACCGATGCGGGCAGCGGCGTCAAAGGCTGATCTGGCCTGCTCAAATCGCTAAAATAAAGGCATGAAACTCGCGCTAATTGGACTGATCAAAGGCTATCGATTGCTGCTCTCGCCGCTGCTGGGGGCAAACTGCCGGTTTCAGCCAAGCTGCTCGCAATATGCGATTGAAGCAATCGAGCGGTTTGGAGTGCTGAAGGGTAGCAGGCTAGCAGCAGGCCGAGTGCTGCGCTGTCAGCCGTTCTGCGAGGGTGGCTACGATCCAGTGCCGCCGCTAGAAGATCCAGACTAGCCGACCGAATCCGCCGTATCGCTCTCCAGCGAGCTGGGGTTGATCAAGGTGATGTCAAAGGGGTCGGGGGGTATGGTCGTGCTATGTTCGCGCTCTAGCAAGTAATAGAATGCCTGCGTCTGCGGCCCGAAGATGATTTTATCTTGACTCTGCAAATCGTGCGTTTGCAGCTTGCGGCCATTGATCAGCAAACCGTTGGCGCTGGACTTACCTTTCAAGTTGCCGTCCACAATCCGATAGTAGTAGCCGCCCTCTTCATCTGGGAAGCGCACCAGCGTAGCGTGATGCCGCGAGACAAAATAAGACGAGAGCCGAATATCACAGTTGGGGTCGCGCCCAATCGTATACATCGACTCTTCTAGGGTGTATTCTTCTTGCCCCTTCGCGTCTTCGATGATCAGTCTATGGGTTTGGCGGCTCGCTGAAGTCATGCGCTGAATCAGGGGATGGAGGAACAAAGGGCGATTTGTATAGAAGATGCTGAAACGACAATCTAGAACTTCCTGCCCATATTTTGACCTATATTCTCCAAAACTGAATTCGACTGAATTCGGCAGATGGGGACTTTGGAGAAGTCAACCCAAGTCAATTCAACGAATCGGTATCCAGTTCTGTGGAGTCAGGTTTAATTGAGTGGCCTGCGGTATCGTCTTCTGGCTCGCCCGTCATGTTGGGGCTGATCAGCGTAATGTCATACTCGTCTGGCACTTCGGTCTTAATGGCATCCCGGCGCAGCAGGTAATAGGTCGCCTGCACCTGTGGCCCAAAAATTACCCGATCTTGATCGCTCAAGTCGTGGGCTTGGAGCTTGCGGCCATTGATTAACAGCCCATTGGCGCTAGGTTTGCCCTTGAGGTTGCCGTCCACGATCCGGTAGTAATAGCTGCCGTCCTCATTGGGGAGCTGAACCAGCGTGGCATGACGACGCGAGACAAACTGCGACACCAGCCGAATATCGCACTTGGGGTCACGGCCAATTGAATAGACCGGGCTATCGAGCGTATATTCGCGTCGGCCTTTGTCATCTTCAATAATTAACAGGTGGCTGTGGTGAGCGGCAGCAGAAGTCATCAGGCAGGTTCTCAGCAAATCTGAATCGCAAATCAATCTTACCCGCAATAGAGAGACATAGCCCGTCTATATCACACCAAGGCAGCCCAAGGCAGCTTAGAGGCTGCGGGCGCTGAGATGGCAAGTTTAATTTTTCGGCGTTGCTGAATCTTGGGATGAGGGCAGATTTTGCAGTTCATACCGATGTCCAGCAATGCCAATTTTTCTAACGTTCAGCCGCCGACCCATTCTGCAAATGCCCTACGCTGGCCTTGCCTTGCTAACACTGGCCTTGCCTTGAAAACCGCCAGATCCGCGCTCAAAGTCCAGGGTGCAGGGGTCGAACCTGCCTAACGCGAATTATGAGTTCGCTGCCTAAACCGCTCGGCCAACCCTGGGAAGAAGTTCTATACTGAGTCACCTAAGCTCCCAAGTCATTTATTCTATCCTGTAGCAGTCCAGATATGCAGCTCGCCATGCAGCCATGAGAATGAATCCAACCGTTGTACTCACGCTAACTTTACTCACGCTAATGTTTGGGGCAGGGCTAACCAGCGCCGTTCAAGGCTATAAGCTGGGTCGGGGCGCGCTCAAAAGCATTACCCAGCCTGATGCTCGTCCCGTCAACAACCTGGCCGACGCCCAAGGACGCCCGATTCGACGCGAGGGGCTGACGTTTCTCAAAGAGGCCGATATTCTCACCAACGTCAAGGCGCGGATGGACGGCAGTGCTGCCGATGATCCGGCGTTGGCCAGCCCGCCGCCTGCCCCCGTCAGCGCCCCGTGAAACCTCGATTTGAAATGTGCTCTATCCTTCCTCAGGCGGATCAGATATGACAATGCGGATTCTGGCCGTCTTGCTGTTGATTGCCATTAACGCATTTTTTGTGGCAGCCGAGTTTTCAATTGTCTCGGTGCGGCGATCGCGGATTAACCAGCTGGTTTTGGTGGGCGACGTGCAGGCCAAAACTGTGCAGGACTTGCAGCGCGGCCTAGATCGGCTGCTCTCCACCACGCAGTTTGGGATTACGCTGGCCAGTCTGGCGCTAGGCTGGATTGGTGAAAGCACGATGGCGGTTGCCATGGCCTCTCTGCTGGTGAAGCTACCGCTGCCGCCGCCAACTCAGCAGTTTTTGGCTCACTCGCTGGCGGTGCCGCTGGCCTTTGGCCTAATTGCCTATCTCCAGATTGTGCTGGGCGAACTCTGCCCCAAATCTCTGGCCTTAATCTACTCTGAGCAGCTGGCGCGGTTTTTGGGGCCGCCCAGCGTGGCGATTGCGCGGCTGTTCAATCCGTTTATTTGGGTGCTGAATCAGTCTACGCGCTGGCTGCTGCAATTGGTAGGGGTGCGCTACACCGGACAGGGCTGGTATCACCGCGTCACGCCCGAAGAGTTGCAGCTCATCATCAGCACCATCACCGAATCTCCCGATCTTGAAGAAGAAGAGCGTGAGCTGCTGAGCAATGTGTTTGCCTTTGCCGAGGTGACGGCGGGCGAAGTGATGGTGCCGCGCACCAGCCTAGTGGCCGTCTCAATTGAGGCTAGCTTTCAAGAGCTGCTGCAAGAGGTGGCGAACGCCGGACATTCGCGCTATCCGGTGATGCGCGAGTCGCTAGATGATGTGGTGGGGCTAATTGCCTTCAAAGATCTAGCTGAGCCTTGGGTGACGGGAGCGCTCCAGCTCGATCAGCCAATCCGGAGCTGGGTGCGTCCGGCGCAGTTTGTCTCAGAAGAGATGCCGCTGAACGAGCTGCTTGATCTGATGCAGCGTTCGGGGCAGCCGCTGGTGATGGTAGTGGATAATTTTGGCGGCACGGCGGGGCTGGTGACGATTCAAGACGTGGTGGCTGAGCTGATTGGCGATGCCCCAGATGCCGAAAGCCCTGCTGAGCCGAATATTCGCCTGATTGATGACCAAACCTATCTGGTGCAGGCACAGACTGATCTAGAAGAAGTGAATGATTTTCTAAATCTGGAGCTGCCGCTCTCGGAGGACTACCAGACGCTGGGCGGATTTGTGATCTATCAGCTGCAAAAGATTCCGGCAGCAGGCGAAGGGCTGACCTACCAAACCTGCGAAATCACGGTCGAGTCCGGTGAAGGGCCGCGCCTAGAGAACATTCGCGTCCGGCGGCTAGAGCCTTCAATGATGTCAGAGGTGACAGAGGATTTGAGCGATTTGACCAACCTAAGCGATTTAACCGACCGATCGGGATCTGAGGCAGCATCGCCTGCTGAGTCGCCCTCGGCTGAGTCCTCGCCAGAGTCGCCAGAATCCAGCCTCGATAGTTCTGGACTTGACTCTGAGTAACGTGAGTTCGGGTTAAGCAGATGGGAGCAAGTGGTGGTCAATGGCAATAGAGGGCTTCTTTGGCTGGTGGCAATAGGCAATTAAGCCGCAGACCAGGTTCACCAGGCAATTGACCGGGGAACGGTGGCGAGAATGCTCTATCTGCGAAATATTCTTGAGCTGATCTATCACGGTCTCTACAATCGCTCGTTTTCGCAACATCAATCGGTCACTCAAGCTCATCAACCGCTGCTTCATGTTACGCCTGAGTTTGGTAATCAGTTGAACCCCTGTGCGCTCTAACAACTGCTGCGCCAGCTTTTGAGAGATATAGCCTTTGTCGGCAAACACTTTACCAACCAACCGTTGCAGCAGCTTGGGCACAGGCGTGCGGTCGTCGCTGTTGCCAGGGGTAAGGGTGAAGTTGAGCAGTTCGCCTCGGTCGTTAATCACCAGATGCAGCTTGAAGCCAAAGAACCAGTCCACTGATGTCTTACCCCTGGCCGCTAGGTTGTCGAACACCTTGTGCTGGCGAATCCGGCGGTTATGACAGACCTTCAGGCTAGTCGAATCGAGGAAACTGAGGCCAGTGCATTGGCCGAAGCGAGAGCGCAGGTAGGCGCACAGTGGCAACAGACTGCTGGGGATCCACTCGATAAAGCGCCCGTAGCTGACCAAGCCTGGAAAGGCAGAGCGCCAATGAGCTTGAACCTTGTCGAGATAGTATGCCTTAAAGTTGCGGTAAGCCGAGTGATGGAAGGCAATGAGGATTGTCATGGTCTCGCTCAGGCACAAGCTGCGCTGACGGTTGCGCTGAGCGAGACCATTGCCGAGTAACTGCTGTTGCCAGAGGGGCTCAAATTGTTGGCAGAAGTCATCGACTGAGCAGAACAGGTCTTCTAGACTGAGCATAGGACGAGTAGGAGGGCTTAGAACTCAACACTTTTAGCCTACCTGCTCGCCCTTTCCTTATCCCGAACTCACGTTGTTTAAGTATTACAGTTGTAGATAAGCGGGTGACAAATCTGCCCGCTTTTTGTAGTGGAAGAAACGAGCTGTGGCTTGATGCG
>CASBQH010000305.1 GCA_949127695.1 Synechococcales cyanobacterium PMM_0073 | reverse complement strand
TCCCAGAGCTGCCCTTGAAAAAGCTGGAAAACTTTGGCTTCTTCAACTACAAGCCGGGTGGTGAATACCACATGAACAGCCCGGAAATGTCAAAGTATCTGCATAAAGCCGTAGCAACTAAGAGTGTGGAGCACTACGAGCTGTATAAGCAGACGCTAGAGAATCGTCCGATCACCGCGCTGCGCGACCTGCTGGATATGCAGGGCGACCGACCTTCGATTCCAATTGAGCAGGTGGAGCCGGTTGAGGAAATCGTCAAGCGCTTCTGCACCGGGGCGATGTCGCTGGGGTCGCTGTCTCGCGAGGCGCATGAAACGCTGGCGGTGGCGATGAATCGGCTGGGCGGCAAATCAAACTGCGGCGAAGGCGGCGAAGACCCAACGCGCTTCCAGCCGCTGCATGACGTGGACGAAACCGGCAAATCAGCCCTGTTCCCGCATTTGAAGGAGCTTCGCAATGGCGATACGGTCAACTCGGCCATCAAGCAGGTCGCTTCCGGGCGATTTGGCGTGACGCCGCAGTACTTAATGAGCGGCAGACAGCTGGAGATCAAAGTAGCTCAGGGCGCGAAGCCCGGTGAAGGCGGTCAGCTTCCCGGCAAAAAGGTGAGTCCTTACATTGCGATGCTGCGGCGTTCCAAGCCCGGAGTAACGCTAATTTCACCGCCGCCACACCATGACATCTACTCGATCGAAGATCTGGCGCAGCTGATCTTTGACCTGCACCAGATTAATCCGGCAGCTCTAGTTTCAGTGAAGCTGGTGGCGGAAGTCGGGATTGGCACGGTGGCGGCTGGCGTGGCCAAAGCCAACGCTGATATTATCCAAGTGTCGGGTCACGACGGCGGCACGGGCGCTTCGCCGCTCAGCTCAATCAAACATGCGGGCGTGCCCTGGGAGCTAGGCTTAACCGAAGTGCATCGCGTTTTGATGGAGAACAAGCTGCGAGACCGGGTGCTGCTGCGAGCCGACGGCGGCATGAAAACCGGCTGGGATGTGGTGATGGCGGCGCTGATGGGCGCAGAAGAATATGGCTTCGGCTCGGTGGCAATGATCTCAGAAGGCTGCATCATGGCGCGGGTCTGCCATACCAACAACTGCCCGGTGGGGGTCGCCACTCAGCAGGAAAAGCTGCGGCAGCGCTTCTCTGGCACACCAGAGCATGTGGTGAACTTCTTTTACTTTGTGGCCGAAGAAGTCCGCTCGCTGCTGGCGCGGTTGGGCCATACCACGCTGAAAGACCTGATTGGTCGGGCTGACTTACTCAAAATGCGCGAGGGCGTGGAACTTGCCAAAACCAAAGCGCTCAACCTCGACTGTCTGACGCAGCTCCCCGACAGCCGCACCGACCGCAGCTGGCTGGAGCATGGCGCACCGCACAGCAATGGCCCCGTACTCGACGACGAAATTCTGGCCGATGCCGAAATCCTGGCCGCAATCAAAAATCAGGGCAAGGTTAGCAAAACCTACAAAGTCCTCAATACCGATCGCGCGGTGGGCGCAAGGGTATCGGGCGTGATTGCCAAGCAGTATGGCGATAACGGCTTTAGCGGCCAGATTAGCCTCAACTTCCAGGGCAGCGTCGGTCAAAGTTTCGGAGCCTTTGCCCTCTCTGGCCTGACTTTGAAGCTGGAGGGCGAAGCCAACGACTACGTGGGCAAGGGCATGAACGGCGGCGAAATCATCATCAAGCCGTTTGCCAACAGCAGCTACGACCCAGCCGAAAACGTGATTGTCGGCAACACCTGTCTCTATGGCGCAACGGGCGGCACGCTCTATGCCAACGGTCAGGCCGGGGAACGGTTTGCGGTGCGGAACTCAATGGGGCAAGCCGTAATTGAAGGCACGGGCGACCACTGCTGCGAATATATGACGGGCGGCGTGATTGTGGTGCTGGGTCACGCGGGTCGCAACGTGGGTGCAGGCATGACGGGCGGCTTGGCCTACTTCTATGACGCAGACGGCAGCTTCCCCACTAAAGTCAACCCAGAAATCGTCAAGGTGCAGCGGGTCGTCACGCCCGCAGGCGAGCAGCAGCTCAAAACGCTGATCAAAGCGCATCTTGAGCGGACGGGTAGCCCCAAAGCCAAGCAGATTCTTGATCGCTGGTCAGAGTCACTGCCGCAGTTTTGGCAGGTTGTGCCGCCTTCGGAGGCAGATAGCCCAGAGGCTAGCGCTGGCCTCGATAAAGTGCTGACCCCAGTTCAGTAGAGTTTGACAGAGTTCAGTTCAGACGGGTTTCGTTGACTCCTAAGTAACCAGGGTGAGCTAAGGCTCACCCTTTTTTTGGCTATTTTGGGGCTACTTGATCATCGCGACCGGATAGTCTGGATTGGCCGGGTTCGGGATCAATCGCTGGTTTTTGCAGTCGGGCAGCAGATCCAGCAGTTCTAGAACTACCTGGCCGATCAGCACTTCGCTGCCAACAACGAGCGCGCCAACTGAAGCCTGCCGCCCTTCGCATTCGACAATCACAGCCTCAGTTACGCCAACTTCTTCTTCATAGCCATTGGCATATTGAGCAATTTGTCGCCCCCGAATTCTGAGGCCAAGCTGCGCCACTAGCGGCGGCGGAATTACTAGCGTTAGCGCTCCGGTATCAACCAGTGCCTCAACTTCACATTGTCTCAATAGATGAGGAGCCAGCAAGCCTCTGTTGACTAATGCCTCGTCGATTGCATTGACTAACTTCGTCTTCACTCAAACAGCTCCCACAGATGCTTGGCTCATAATGGTTCGCTCCTATTCTGGCTCAGGCAGAAACCGTAGTTCTAAAACTTGCTCTAGGTTAAACGGGCAATCGGGCGGAAACACCTGCTCGTTCAGCTGAGTTTCGCGGATGGCTAGCGCCACGCCCAGATCGTAAGCATCCGTGAAAGCCTGTTCTAGATAGGGCTGGAGGCTAGGGCTATCTTTCAGCAGCAGCTTAATTTGCAAACGCTGTTCGCGGATTGTGCCTAGCCAGCTATTGCTTTGCTGTTGCGGCTGGTAGCGACATTTCAGCAAATGCCCAATTAAAACTGCGAGTCGATTTCGCAGCTCTTGCCGTTCCTTGCGCCCCAATGCCTCGACTTCCTCGATTAAATTCGCCCGATCCAAGCCATCCCACTGCTCTGCCTTAAGCAGCTGAACCTGCGTCTGAGTCCAGGCATAAAAATCGGTTTCGTAGAGCGAATCCATACTCAGGCAGCTCCATTGGTTCTCTAGTCTCTAGCCTAGCTCGCCCAGCAGACTTAGCTGCACGTACCGATCATCTGGCTGACGGCGATTGGTACGGCGGCGCGGCTGAGTCTGGCGCGGCTGGATGTCAATATGCGCCACAAACCAAGTTCGCAGCATGGCCGCTTGCGTCAGATCGAGCGCGTCTAGATCGAGCGCGGCTGGAAATAATTCAGCTGGTAATTCTGCCCAAGCAGTCGGGCTATCAAATCTATCGCTGCCAAACGGGATGAGGGAATCAGGCAATCGCGCCAGATGCGGCAAAATATTCTCCTGCGCCCGGAACATCTGACGCTGCGCTTCGAGCTGCTTCACCCGCTGCTGACGCGCCTGCTTGTAGTCCAGAATTGGAGCGGGATAGTTTTTGAGGCGCGGCGGCGCACCGAGCTGGCTGGGCGATAAGTGCGCTAGCTCTGGCAGCCACCGCTTGATAAACGCGCCGTTTGGGTCGCAGCGATCCACTGCCGTTTGTTCGGGGCTATAGATCCGCGTCCAGCTTTTGTCGATGCAGTGGGTGACGCCAGCCTGCATTGCCCATTGGTAATGATCAATTGGGCAGTCACCGTCGATTAGATGCCGCATAAAGTGCAGCGCCCCAAACCGCCAGTCGATGCCGAGCAGGTTGCTGAGAAAGCTGGAGTAGATAGCCCGCGAGCGGAAGTTGAGTCCTTTCCAGCCGCCGGTTGCCTGCAAGCAGCGCGCCGCCGCATCGATAATCGGGAAGCCTGTTTGCCCGTCCTGCCAAGCCTGATAGAGCGATTCGTCAAAGCTCCAGCCCTGCTCGTCAAACACTGAATAGAGCGAACGCAATTCTAGCTGTGGCAGGTAGCGAAACCGCTGGGCGAAGCCGCTGCCCCAGCGCAGACGCGAAATCAGCTGCTTGCGGCTGCGTTCGGCTTTGGGGCTGAGCTGCCAGGATTGGGCAATCTGGACGGCTTCGCGGCTGGAAATTGCGCCAAACTTCAGATGCGGACTGATGCCCGTGGTGGCTTCTGCGCCGGGATAGGAGAGCTGCCAGTAGTAGCGATCGACTTTTTGCTCCAAGAAATCGGCCAGCATTTGGCGAGCGGCCTTTGTCCCGGCAGGCGGAATCGGCTTGGCATTGGCCAGCAAGCCCAGCTCAGCCAGCGACGGAATCGGATCGCTCGATAAATCTGGCGGCACCTCGATCCGGCTGGGGGTTGGCACCAGCGCTTGCCGCATTTCCGCATTCCAAAAGCTGCGGTAGCGCGGATAGAACATCAGGTCGCCCGTGCCGCCCGTCGGCTCAAACCAGCGCAGCTTCATTGATTGGTCGGCTAAGGCACGACTGACTCGCGCATCTCGCAAGCGGCCATAGATCCGCTCGTAGTCGATATAGGCATAAACGCCGTCTGCCTCGGTTTCGCGAACTAATCCGGGCAGCACCTGCACCGGATCGCCGGAACGAATGATCAATCTGCCGCCCTGTTCGCGTAAATCTTGATCCAGGCTCCGCAGAGAATCCAGCATGAAGGCAACCCGCGCTGTGGCCGTCTCAGGATGGTTCAGCAGCGCCCGATCGAGAATAAACACCGGAATCACCGCACCCCGACTAGCCGCTCGATACAGCGGCGCGTGATCCGAAATGCGTAAATCTCGACGGAACCAGACAATCGTGCGATTCATGCGGCAACCTGAGGCTCTCTCTACACTGTAGCGATCTGGCTACTGCTCAACCCGCTCACATTGCCGCGATTTCTCTACAGCTTGCCGCTGCATATGTTCGGTTGTCTCGCCGCTAGTTCACCACAGCAGAAACTCTGAGCCGCCGAGTTCTGATCCTGAGCCGCTAGCTCCCCAGGTTTGCCCAACCCAAGCCTGAGCCGCTCAGCCTATTTCAAACCGGGAGCGGCTTAGAGTTCCTGCTTCCCCGCCAGTTGCTAAGCCTGTACCAGCACCCGATCTGCTGATGCCGTGCTGCCTGATGCCTCTTGCGTGCAATAGACCTCGCAAGAATTATTCGGGCTTTCGATTAGCTTGATCTTATGCAGCTGTGCCCCAATCTCACGGATCGGCTGTTGCAGCAGGTTGCGGATATGCACGGCGATGTTTTCGGCGGTGGGGACGACGGTTTCAAAGTAGGCGATATCTTTGTTGAGGAAGCTGTGATCCATCGGCTCCACTACCCACTCGTCTACGGCTTTTTGGAAGGCGACCAAATCGGCAATCATCCCGGTACGCGGATCAATTTCGCCCTTGATTGTCACTTCCAAATGGTAATTATGGCCATGCCCATGCTCGCGGGCGCATTTGCCATAAATTTCTGAGTTTTGCTCAAACGACAGGTCAGGCCGAGCCAGCCGATGCGCGGCGCTAAAATGCGTGCTGATAGTCAAATAAGCTTCCATACCATTTCCCTCGTAGTCTGCCCAGAGTTCAGGATGTTCAAAGAGTTGAATATTCACCAGCGGCAGGTGCGGCGCTAAGCGCTGCCAGATTACCCGCGCCATATTTTCAGTCGTGGGGAGGGTTTGCTGAAACTCTTCCCAGGCTTCGTTTAGGTAAGAAAAGTCAAGCTGACTCGTCACCTCTTGCTTGATTACATGCTTCACATCCGACAGGTTGAGCACCATGCCGTACTCATCTAGGTCGCCCGCCATCGCCACATAGAGCAGGTAATTATGGCCATGCCCCGGCGAGCGCGTGCAGAGGCCAAACTGCGCCACATTCTCTGAGGCGCTCAGCTCTGGCAGCCAGTAGCGATGACTCGCCGAGAACTGCGCTCGACGATTGATAATGCACTTCATAAAAAGGCCGTTTGTTAAGATTCGCAACCTCTAGCATAGCAGCCCCGTTAGCTCATAGGCAGCTCACTGGAGGGTTGCAGCGAAGCCCTGCCCTACCACCACAACCAGCAGAAACAGCGCCTCCGTCCATTCCACCACTGCGCCGTAGCTATCCCCGGTATGCCCGCCTAGCTGAGCGCCAAACCAAGCGGCCAAGCCATAGGCAATCAGCCCGCCGCTGATCAAGCTCATCACCCAGCTCAGGTTCAATTCCCCAACTCCCGGCGGCAGGGCGCTCAGCCCCAGCAGCAACAGCAGCGACGGCAGCGTATGCCAAAAACTCGGCAGCGCGGCCTTGTGAAATGCGCCCTTGCCCGTCGGCTTCAGATAGGCAAATTGAGCAATCGCCACCTGCTGTCCCCAGCGCCCCCAGCCCGCCGCCAGCACCAAAACCAGCCAGCGC
>CASBQH010000304.1 GCA_949127695.1 Synechococcales cyanobacterium PMM_0073 | reverse complement strand
GTGGAAGCTGTCGGCGACAATTGCGGCCTGAATGCTGAGAATCGCGGGCAGCGGCTCATATTCCACGACGATTTTTTCGGCGGCTTGGCGGGCGGCAGCTTCAGTTTCGCCCACTGTCCAGACCACTACCTGTCCCCAGTAGCTCACTTCGTCAGTTGGCAGCAGGATCTCGTCATGCAGAATCACGCCCGTGTTGTTTTCTCCCGGCAGATCAGAGGCCGTCAGCACCGTCACCAGTCCTTCGACTGTATAGGCGGCAGTGCAGTCAAGCTGGGTGATTTTGGCGCGGGCATGGGGCGACAGCACCGGATAGAGCGACAGCATTCCGGCGGGCAGTCGCTGATCGTCTGTATAGGTGGCTTTACCGCTGACGTGATTAGCAGCGCTCTCGTGGCTTGTCCATTGACTGACTGGATTCATTCACTGTTTCTCACTGTTAAAGTTTACGCCAGGTTTCTGATTGCATATCCACAAAAAACTTCTCAAACAGATTTGCCACCAGCCGCTTGCGGTAGCTGGCGCTGCCCCGCAGATCGCTCAGCGGCTGAAAGGCTTCCTGGAGTGCAGGCTTCACCGCACGCAGAGTTTCTAAAGTCCAAGGTTGCCCCACCAGCATCTCTTCCACTGCCGTCGCCCGAATTGGCGTAGCTGCGACGCCGCCATAGGCCAGACGCGCCTGCAAAACCTGCCGATCTGCGTCTAGATCTACCGTAAAAGCTGCCGCTACAATGCTGATGTCATCTGTGCCGCGCTTGCCAATTTTGTAAGACTGGCTGAGCCGCTGTACCGTGCCGGGAGCTGGCAGTTTGGGAATCGTGACTGAGTAGATAATTTCATCTGACTTGAGTTCAGTCTGGCGGTAGCCCTGAAAGAAATTGGCCAAGGGCAGCTGACGCTCGCCCGCTGCGCTCACCAGCTTTACCGCAGCATCCAGCGCCAGCAGGACGGGCGGCAGATCGCCAATTGGGGAAGCCGTGCCAAGATTGCCGCCGATTGTGGCGCGGTTTCGCACCTGCCTTGCCGCAAACCAGTGCAGCATTTCATCCAGGCTAGGAAAAACGCCATGCAGCAAGGCTTCAATTTGGCTGAGCGGCAGGGCTGCGCCAATTTCCACGGCAGTCTCTGTCTGGATAATCTGCTGCAACGACGCCACAGCCTCTAGCGAAATCAGCACCGGGTAATGCTGCCGATGCCAGCTCATTTCTAGCCCCAGGTCTGTAGCTCCGGCGACTAGCTTGGCGTCAGGATGCTGCTGGAGCAGGCTGAGCGCCTCGGCTAGCTGCGTGGGGCGATAGAACTGCTGCTGGCTACCGATATAGGCTAAAGCTGGCAGATCTGCTGGCGCATCTGATGCTTTGGAGGCGAGCGCAGCGCTGAAGTCATCTGCGGGGCTGACCGAGGCCAGCGCCTGAGCCGCTTTGCGAATTGGCAGATAGCCCGTACAGCGGCAGAGATTGCCCTCAATGCAGATATCGTTTGACAGGCTGCCGTCATAGTAGGCGGCAAACAGACTCATGATAAAACCGGGGGTGCAGTAGCCGCACTGCGAGCCGCCAGTTTCGACCATTGCCGCCTGGACGGGATGCAGCTGGCCGTTAGCAATGCCTTCGGCGGTGATCACCTGGCGTCCGGCAACTGCGCCCATCGGAATCAAGCAGCTATTCACCGCCTGATATTGGGGTTGACCTTGAGCATCTTGGCCAACGATCGCCACCGTGCAGGCTCCGCAGTCGCCGTCGCCGCAGCCTTCTTTAGTGCCAACATGGCCAGTCTGGCGCAGGTATTCGAGCAGCGTGGTGGTGGGAGGCAGGTCGGTGATTTGCCGTCTGGTGCCGTTGAGCGTAAAGCTGAGCTGGGCTGTAGGAGCTGGGCTGAGTGGGGTCACAGGAGGTTCGGGGCTGCGAGTGGAAATCTTGCAATGCTCAATCGAATCAAACCTAGCGATGAATTTAGATAGTTTGAAGTGCGTTAAGCTACAGTTCTAGGAATAGATTTAGACTCAAGAATTTAGACTCAAGAATGCCGCTACCAATGATTAATACATCGGGTTGCGAGTCTGTCCAGAATTTTGTGTCAATCCAGCTTTCTGACTTCATTACGTCCCGCCCGCGAGTAAACTGCGGGCTAATGAAACAAGTCTGCTGTAGGCTTTGCCTTCCCGCAGGTAGGAAGACTGGGCAAGAGTTTCAGTGCACTTTAGCGGACTTGACCCATTAGCCCGCAGTTTACTCGCGGGCAAGCTCAGCTGCTCAATGACACCCGAAATTTACAGACTCCTGGTTGCTGCATGTTGTTTGGGCATTGACAATTTCACTATTCAGAAGCTGAGCAGCTGGCTACGCCTAGAGAGGTACAACCAGCTGTTCAGGGCGATTTTAGTCGCCCCAAACTTTTCCCTAGGCTGGCAGCCAACCCTATGATTTTTTCGGGACTGGCGCATCTTCCCCAAACCATTTGGCGATCAGCTCTTCCATCTTGCCGCTAGATTTCATTTCGGCCAAAATTGGATCAAACTTAGCCCGCAGCTCCGAGTCTTTGGGAAAGGCAATCGCCGAGCCAGATTCGCCAGTGCTAGGAATCGTGTTGAACTCTAGATCGGGATTTGAGGCAATAAAGCCTTTGGCCACCGTATCTTCCATAATCAGCGCTTCGACTCGCCCTGCCTTCAGCTCCTGCACCATTTCGCTAATCCGGTTCAGCGGCTTAGCCTGAATACCCTTGATATCTTTGGCGGCAGTCTCCTGAATTGAGCCGAGCTGGACGCCTACTGTTTTGCCAGTCAGGCTTTCGGCATTCATGAGGTTGCTACCTTTTTTGGCCACAATCGTATTTTGGGCATTGTAGTAAATCGCCGAAAAATCGATGCTTTTTTTGCGCTCGGCAGTGGGCGTCATGCCAGCCATCACAAAATCAGCCCGCTTAGACTGCAACGCTGGGATTAAGCCGTTGAAGTCAACGTTGTCAATCTTCAGCTCTGATTCCAGTTTCTCGGCAATGTATTTAGCAATATCGACATCAAACCCGACAATTTCCTGGCTACCGCTGCTAGAGTCTACAAACTCATAGGGCGGATAGTCGGCTGAGGTGGCCATGGTGAGCGTATTGCTGTCGGAGCTGCCGCCGCCTGGATTGCAGGCTGTCACTAGGCCAACCGCTAGCAGTGCCGTCAAACAGGCCGTGAGCCAAAAGCGAAGTCGTTTCATAACAATTCTGAGATTTGAAAGGATAGCTGCCAAATTTTAGCTCTAAGATACCACGCTGCCCGATCTGCCGGAATAAGCCCCAGGATACAGAAACTAGGGCGAGCAAAGAGTGACTGGTGAGCAGATTTATAGCCCCAGATC